>VENG01000010.1 GCA_009711705.1 Bacillota bacterium | reverse complement strand
GAGTTGCAAACCTGCCTGAAGGAACAGAAATGGTAATGCCCGGGGATAACATTGAAATGGACATCGAACTCATCACCCCTATCGCCATTGAAGAAGGTCTGCGCTTTGCTATCCGTGAAGGCGGACGCACCGTGGGAGCCGGCGTAGTTACCGGTATCGTTAACGATTAGAAACAGGGATTGCCCCTTTTTCTACGCGTAAATACTCTACTTGAAAAATCTTTTCCACTGTTATTTCCGGGCAGGCTGTCCCTGGGCAAGGGGCAGCTTTGCCGCGAAGATTCGCTCCTGCGGCGAAAGGAGGTCAGTCGATGAAAAGCCAAAAAATACGTATTCGGCTTAAAGCCTATGATAATACCATGCTGGACCAGTCAGCACAAAAAATTGTAGAAACAGCTAAACGGACAGGGGCTAATGTTGCAGGGCCAATACCCCTGCCTACTGAAAAGAATGTTTATACTGTTTTACGCTCCCCCCATGTAAACAAGGATTCCCGGGAGCAGTTTGAAATGAGAACTCACAAGCGCTTAATTGATATAGAGGAACCGACCTCAAAAACTGTAGACGCCCTGATGAGGCTTGATCTACCTGCAGGGGTGGATATTGAAATTAAGCTTTAGAGGGTTTGGAAGCTATGTTCGTAACCATGCAAATCAATAAGCGAACCGCTGGCAGAAACCTGTCCGGAATTCCGGGCGGGCACAGGAGGTGCAGTTTTAGATGCAAAAAGGAATTCTGGGAAGAAAAGTAGGAATGACCCAGATATTTACAGATGATAGTGAAGCGATACCTGTAACAGTTATAGAAGCAGGTCCCTGTGTGGTCGTGCAGAAAAAAACATCCCAGGTTGATGGGTATAGTTCCCTTCAAATAGGGTTTGGTGAGAAACGCGAGCGCCTTTTTAATAAGCCCATAAAGGGGCATTTTGAGAAGGCAAACCTTAAGCCTTTAAGATTTTTGCGGGAGATTAAGATAGAAGATGCAGAGTCTTACGAGGTGGGCCAGGAAATTAAGGCCGATATCTTTAATACCGGAGACCAAGTAGATGTAGTAGGTACTTCTAAGGGACGTGGTTTCGCCGGTACTATCAAGCGCCACAATTTCCATCGCGGGCCAATGACCCATGGATCTAATAATCACCGTAGGCCGGGTTCTGCGGGTGCCATGGGGCCAGCCAAAATATTTAAAGGCCGCAAAATGCCGGGACACCTTGGGGTGGATCGGGTTACGGTTCAAAACTTGGAAGTAATGAAAGTTGATGTAGAAAAGAATTTACTGGCCGTCAAAGGTGCAATTCCCGGACCCAAGGGTGGGTTGGTATTAATTAAGAACAGTGTTAAGGCCAAGTAATATGGCGGCGAAAGGAGGAATCAGACGTGCCTAAAGTTGCTTTATACAGCATGAGCGGGGAACAGCTCGGTGAGGTAGACCTGAATGAAGATGTTTTTGGCGTTCCTGTTCACCGCCAGGCAATGCATGACGCAGTTACAGCCCATTTAGCCAGGCGCCGCCGGGGAACCCACGATACAAAGACCAGGGCCCAAGTTAGTGGCAGCGGTAAGAAACCTTGGCGCCAGAAAGGTACCGGCCGGGCAAGATCCGGGAGCAGGCAATCACCTATCTGGAAGGGCGGAGGTGTCGTTTTTGGGCCGCACCCCAGGGATTATGGTTATAAATTGCCTAAGAAAATTCGCAGACTAGCTTTAAAATCTGCTTTGTCTTCAAAAGTGGAAGCCGGCGAAATAAAAGTATTGGACGCTTTAACCATGGATCAGCCAAAGACCAAAGACATGGCAAGCGTTTTGAAGAAACTGGCCATTGATAATAAAGCTGTTATTGTTACGGCAGGTAATGACCAGAATGTCTACAAATCAGCCCGTAACCTTCCCGGCGTAAAGTCTCTCTCGGCAGGCAGCCTAAATGTTTATGACTTGCTGTCCTTTGGGACGCTGGTTATTACTAAAGATGCGGTGAGCACGGTTGAGGAGGTGCTGACCCGATGAACGCCTGGGATATAATTAAAAAGCCGGTAATAACCGAAAAAAGTATGCAGATGCTGGAAGAAAATAAGTATACGTTCATTGTGGATATGAGGGCTAATAAGCCGGAAATTCGTAAGGCCGTTGAAGAATTGTTTAAGGTCAAAGTGTCTAAAGTTCGTACCATGCGGGTAAAGGGTAAACCCAAAAGGTTCCGTGCCAGCGTGGGAAGAACACCGGACCGTAAAAAGGCTATTATCACCTTAGAAGAGGGGCAAAAGATAGAGCTCTTTGAAGGTATGTAGTTAAACACCCTGGGAAATAGAAGTACGAGGGGGGAATAAGGAGGGAAACAAGGTGGGAATTAAAAAGTTTAAGCCGACATCTCCGGGACGCAGATTTGTTACCGTCCCCACCTTTGAAGAAATAACCTCCACCGAGCCGGAAAAGTCTTTGGTAGAGCCGCTAAAGAAACAAGCGGGACGCAATGCCCAGGGACGTTTAACTGTCCGGCACAGGGGCGGAGGGCACAAGCGGAAGTACCGCATTATTGACTTCAAGCGGAATAAGGATGGTATCCCGGCTAAAGTTGCCACTATCGAATACGATCCTAACCGTTCTGCCCGTATTGCTTTACTTCATTATGTGGACGGAGAAAAAAGGTACATTATAGCACCCGTGGGATTAAAAGTCGGTCAAGAAGTGATCTCAGGACCGGATTCGGATATCAAGGTGGGGAATGCGCTACCCATTCGAAATATTCCAGTGGGTACCATGATTCATAACATAGAGCTCTATCCTGCCGGGGGCGGGCAGCTGGTTAGATCCGCAGGAACCGCCGCTCAGTTGATGGCCAAAGAGGGTAAACATGCTCATGTTAGGATGCCCTCCGGTGAAGTTCGACTGTTCCTGCAGAGTTGCCGGGCCACCATTGGTCAGGTAGGCAATGTGGATCACGAAAACATTACCGTGGGTAAAGCGGGACGCAGTCGCTGGATGGGCATACGCCCAACAGTACGTGGTGTTGTTATGAATCCCACGGATCACCCTCACGGCGGTGGTGAAGGTAAGTCGCCTATTGGTAGAAACCCCGTAACACCATGGGGTAAGCCGGCACTGGGACGAAGAACTCGTAGGAAAAAGCCCAGTGATAAGTTTATAGTCAAGAGACGTAAGTAGATACCAGCACGGGAGTATGTTGGAAAGGAGGTAGGCATGTGGGACGTTCTCTAAAAAAAGGGCCGTATTGTGAGCCTAAATTGCTTAAAAGAATTGAAGAGATGAATACATCCGGTAAAAAGAGGGTTATTAAAACCTGGAGTCGTAGTTCAACCATATTTCCCGAAATGATCGGCTACACCATTGCAGTTCACGACGGGCGCAAACACGTTCCGGTGTATATAACCGAGGATATGGTTGGACACAAGCTCGGTGAATTTGCGCCTACCAGAACGTTTAGGGGCCATGGTTCACATACCGAAAGATCAACATCTCTAAAGTAAATGTTCGCTTAAAATAAATGAGGTTTGTGTAACAGATAGGGGGGAAAGTAAAAAATGGAGGCTAAAGCAATAGCCAAATTCATCCGCATTTCGCCCCGGAAGGTACGGCACGTGGTGGACCTTATCAGGGGCAAGGATGTAAATGAAGCCCTGGCCATCCTCCGGTTTACTCCTAAACGTGCGTCAAAACCCGTGGCAAAGGTTGTCCAGTCAGCGGCGTCTAATGCCGAACATAATTATGATATGGATCAGGAAAATCTATATGTTGCCAAGGCCTATGTCGATGAGGGTCCCACCCTCAAACGTATGCAGGCCCGGGGTATGGGGCGCGCGGATATACTACGCCATCGCATGAGTCACATTACTGTGATAGTCGAGGAGAAGAAGGAGGGTTAATGTGGGCCAAAAAGTTAATCCCAAGGGGCTACGCATCGGTATAATAAGAGATTGGGATGCCAAGTGGTATGCTGATAAGAGAAATTTTTCCGATTTCTTACTGGAAGACCAGAAAATTCGCAAGTATATAAAAAGCACGTTTTTTATCGCCGGTGTTTCCAGGGTACAGATAGAAAGAGCTGCTAATAGAATAAAAGTTTCCATCCATACTTCCAAGCCTGGTATTGTGATTGGGCGCGGTGGAGCCGAAGTGGAAGCCTTGCGGCGGAAACTGGTTCAAATGACAGGTAAACAGGTGAATGTAAATATTGTTGAAATTAAGGTTCCTGAATTAGATGCACAGCTGGTGGCTGAGAATATAGCTTCACAATTGGAAAGAAGGATAGCCTTTCGCCGGGCCATGAAACAAACGGTCAATAGGGCGATGAAATTTGGGGCTAAGGGTATCAGGGTTGCCTGCGCGGGACGTTTGGGCGGCGCAGAAATAGCTCGTACCGAATGGTACAGCGAGGGAAAAGTACCCCTGCATACTCTTAGAGCAGATATTGAATATGGGTTTACAGAGGCAAACACCACATACGGAAAAATTGGTGTAAAAGTTTGGATATACAAAGGAGAAGTATTGCCGGAAGCTAAAGCCGCTGCTGGCCAAGGAGGCGAATAGTTGTGCTCGTACCTAAGAAAGTAAAGTACCGCAAGCAGCGTCGGGGACCGAACGCCCGTGGCATGGCTAAGGGCGGGACCGAAGTACATTTCGGGGAATATGGCCTGCAAGCATTAGACGCCAGCTGGATTACCAACCGCCAAATTGAAGCTGCCAGGATTGCCATGACCCGTTACATTAAGAGGGGCGGTAAGGTTTGGATTCGCATTTTCCCCGATAAGCCGATTACCAAAAAGCCGGCTGAAACACGCATGGGTAAAGGTAAAGGAGCCCCTGAATGGTGGGTAGCCGTAGTTAAGCCTGGTCGAGTTATGTTTGAAATAGCGGGAGTGCCCGAGGATGTGGCCAGGGAAGCATTGCGCTTGGCCAGCCACAAATTGCCCGTTAGGACAAAATTTGTTAAGCGTATGGAAGTAGGTGAGGCACGTGAAAGTTAAAGAATTGCGGCAGCTCACTGACGATGAACTGATCAAAAAAGTGAACGACTTTAAAGATGAGTTATTCAGACTGAGATTTCAGCTTACTACCGGGCAGCTGGATAATGCTATGCGGTTAAAGGAAGTTCGCCGCAGTATTGCCCGTGCCAAAACTATTCTTTCAGAGCGGGAAATGTATGCGGGCAGGGTTAAGAGCTAAAGATGGGTAATCGCTGAAAGGGGGTCAATTGCCAGGTGACCGAACGTAATATGCGTAAAAGCCGTACTGGTAAAGTTGTAAGTAATAAAATGGATAAAACCGTAGTTGTGGCGGTAGAAACTTTTAAGAGACATAAGTTGTACGCCAGAACCATTCGGTATACTAAAAAATACAAGGTACATGATGAAAGCAATGAGTGCCGGGTTGGTGATAAGGTAAGAATTGCAGAGACCCGGCCTCTTTCCAAAGAAAAAAGATGGAGAGTGGCCGAAGTTCTGGAAAAAGGAAAGCAAATATAACCGGCCGCCCGTTTAAGGTCTGAATGTAAAGGAGGGTGTCCAATGATTCAGGTGCAATCGGTGCTTAGGGTGGCTGACAACACAGGTGCCCGCAAGCTTATGTGCATCCGCGTTCGTGGTGGTGCACGTCGCCGTTATGCAAGTTTGGGAGACGTCATAGTAGCTGCTGTTAAAGAAGCCACGCCCGGCGGCGTTGTTTCAAAAGGCGAAATTGTTAAGGCTGTGGTAGTGCGCACTAAAAAAGAAGTCAGACGTCCCGATGGATCATATATAAAATTTGATGAGAACGCAGCTGTTATTATCAAGGATGACAACAGCCCGCGCGGCACACGTATTTTTGGTCCGGTGGGCAGGGAACTGAGGGATCATGAATTTATGAAAATTGTATCCCTGGCCCCTGAAGTGCTTTAACGCCTCTGTTGACATATCATTGACCGGATCGAATCGGTAATGAAGATTAATTCAGCTTAAGATTGCTTATTATATAGGATAAAGGCCTAATGGCCGCAACAAGGAGGTGTGCCATTGTGACAAAGCCCAAGGTGCACGTGCGTAAGGGTGATACCGTGAAAGTCATCAGGGGAAAGGATGCCGGCAAGAAGGGCAAAGTCCTTGAGGTTCAGCCCAGGCGCAACCGGGTTATCGTTGAAAGTATAAATAAAGTAAAGCGGCATACCAGGCCCACTCAGGGCGCACCCCAGGGTGGAATAGTGGAAAGAGAAGCCGCTATTAATGCTTCCAATGTATTAATGGTTTGTGGGAAGTGTAATGAGCCCACGAGGTTAGGAAAACGTGTTTTGGACACCGGTAAGAAGGTTCGTTACTGCAAGAAATGCGGTGAAGTCCTTGATTAGCGGCGGAGAGGAGGGAGTAATCAGTGCCTAGGCTCAAGGATAAATACAGAAATGAAATTGTAAAGTCCATGATGGATAGGTTTGATTATGAGAACGTTATGCAGGTACCCAGGCTGGAAAAGATAGTTGTGAATATGGGCGTAGGCGAGGCCATTCAAAACGCCAAGGCAATCGACGCTGCCGTAAACGATTTGATGATTATCACGGGGCAAAAGCCGGTGGTTACAAAGGCTAAAAAGTCCATCGCCAGCTTTAAGCTTCGTGCCGGAATGAACATTGGTTGTAAAGTTACTTTACGGGGCAGCAGGATGTATGAATTTGCCGATAGAGTAGTAAATGTAGCCTTGCCGAGAGTCAGGGATTTTCGCGGAGTGTCTCCCAAATCCTTTGATGGCCGTGGTAACTACAGCTTAGGAGTAAAAGAACAGTTAATCTTTCCTGAAATCGACTATGATGATGTAGACAAAGTCAGAGGAATGGACATTGTTTTTGTGACCACTGCCAAGACTGACGAAGAGGCAAGAGAATTGCTGCGTTTGATGGGAATGCCCTTTAAGGCAGCGTAGCTGTAGTCGCTAAAGCGGGGAGCAGTTAAAAAAGAAGGAGGGGTGCAAGTGGCCAAGAAATCGATGATTGCCAAGGCCAAGCGGCCCAATAAATTTAGAGTTCGTCAGGTTAACCGCTGTAAAATATGCGGTCGCCCGCGGGCCTATATGCGTAAATTTGGACTTTGCCGTATATGCTTCCGTGAACTGGCATATCGAGGAGAAATACCCGGCCTGAGAAAGGCAAGTTGGTAAAGAGGAAGGGGGATACATTGCATGGTAATGACTGATCCTGTTGCCGATTTCCTTACCCGCATTCGGAACGGAAATATGGTTTATCACAGTATAATTGAAGCACCTGCTTCTAAAATGAAAAAATCCATTGCAGGAATTTTAAAGCAGGAGGGTTATATAAAGGATTATGAATATGTTGAAGACGGCAAACAGGGTATCCTGCGCGTTTATATGAAATACAGTCAAGATAAAGAGCGGGTGATTACCGGAATCAAGCGTATATCAAAGCCAGGACTCAGGGTATATGCCAGGAAAGATTCCGTTCCCAAGGTGCTTGGTGGCCTGGGTATTGCCGTTATCTCTACATCTAAAGGTCTTATGAGTGATAAAGATGCCCGCCGTGAAGGCGTAGGCGGAGAAGTACTTTGTTACGTATGGTAATCCAGGCGCAGGAGGGATTGTAATGAGCAGAATTGGTAAAAAACCCGTGCCGGTTCCCGATGGTGTGGACGTAAAGCTGGATGATAATAACTATATTAAAGTAAAAGGTCCCAAGGGGGAGCTTGAGCGCCAACTTCACCAGGACATGGTGATAAAGGTTGAAGAAGGTAATATCATCGTTGAGCGTCCAACTGAGAAGAAAGAGCACAAATCTCTGCACGGGCTCACCAGGAGTCTTGTTAATAATATGGTTGAGGGTGTTACGAAGGGCTTTGAAAAGGGCCTGGAGTTAGTCGGTGTTGGTTACCGGGCCACCAAGCAAGGAGAAAAACTGGTTTTGGCCGTAGGCTATTCACATCCTGTGGAAATTGTCCCCCCCAAAGGTCTGGAGATTGAAGTACCGTCTCCGAACAAGATTACCGTAAAGGGTGTAGATAAGGAAATGGTTGGTGCCCTTGCTGCCAATATCCGTGCTGTACGTGAACCAGAGCCGTATAAGGGTAAAGGTATTAAATATGAGGGTGAACATATTCGCCGTAAGGTCGGTAAGGCTGGCGCTTAATTAAGCGAGTATTGGGGGAAAAAGGAGTGAGCCGACATGATTAAGAAGCCTGACCGCAACCAAGTGCGCAGAAAGCGCCATCAGCGGGTCCGAAATAAAATAAACGGAAGCAGTGAAATGCCACGCCTAAATGTATATCGCAGCCTGAATAATATCTATGCTCAGGTTATAAATGACGAAGAGGGCCGTACTTTAGCGGCTGCTTCCACTCTGTCACCGGAAGTTAAAGCAAAGCTTTCCAATGGCAGTAATGTTGATGCTGCCAAGGCAGTGGGAGAGCTTGTGGCCCAAAGGGCAGTGGAAAAAGGCGTAAAGAAGGTTGCATTTGATCGCGCCGGCTATCTTTATCACGGAAGGGTAAAGGCATTGGCCGATGCAGCAAGAGAGAATGGCCTGAAGTTTTAAGATAATCGGAAGGAGGGGAATGGGTGTCCAGAATGGGTTCGGCAAAAAGCGAGTTTTCCGAAAAGGTTGTATTTATTAACCGTGTGGCTAAGGTAGTCAAAGGTGGACGCAGGTTTAGCTTCGCAGCACTGGTAGTGGTCGGTGACGGAAACGGCCGTGTGGGAGCAGGTACCGGAAAAGCCGGGGAAGTACCGGAGGCTATCCGTAAGGCCGTTGAAGATGCGAAAAAGAGTCTGATTAAAGTTCCCCGGGCTGGAACTACGCTGCCGCACGAGATTGTGGGCAGGTTTGGTGCAGGTAAAGTAATGCTTAAGCCGGCAGCACCAGGTACCGGAGTTATAGCCGGTGGGCCTGTGAGGGCAATCCTTGAATTGGCCGGTGTCAGGGATATTTTGACCAAGTCACTGGGCTCAAACAATGCCTTTAATATGGTAAATGCAACCCTGGACGGACTGAAGAGGTTGAAGACACCGGAAGAGGTGGCCCGGCTGAGAAGTAAATCCGTGGAAGAATTGTACGGTTAGGAGGGAAGGCTGTGGCCAAGTTAAAAATTACTCTGGTTCGGAGTACTATAGGTAGACCCAAGGACCAAAAAGCTACAGTGGAAGCCTTGGGCTTGAAAAAAATGAACAGCTCGGTAATACAGGAGGATGTTCCACAGGTCAGAGGGATGGTCAACAAGGTATCCCACCTGGTCAAAGTGGAGGATGCATAAGGAGGTGTCACCGTGAAGCTGCATGAATTAAAGCCCAATGCCGGGTCAAGGAAAAAGCCCACCCGTAAAGGGCAAGGTCCGGGCTCCGGACTTGGGAAAACAGCCGGAAGGGGCCAAGGTGGGCAAAATGCGCGCAGCGGGGGTGGAGTTCGGCCAGGTTTTGAAGGCGGCCAGATGCCCCTTTCCCGCAGGTTGCCCAAGCGGGGATTCTCCAATGCCCCTTTCAAGAAGGAAGTTATTTCTGTAAATATAGAGAGCTTAAATAAATTTGACAATGGTGCTGAAGTAACTCCGGAATCTCTCGTGGAGAACAAAATCATAAAAAAAGTAGGCGACGGGGTTAAAGTCCTGGGCAACGGTAAGCTGGAAAAATCCCTAACCGTAAAGGTCAACGCCTTTAGTAAATCGGCAGTGGAAAAAATTGAGGCTGCCGGCGGTAAAACAGAGGTGATTTAAAAATGTTAGACAGCTTGCAGGGCGCCCTTAAAGTTACGGAACTAAGGACCAAGATTATTTTTACGCTGATGATGATCTTTATTTTCCGTGTTGGCGCCCATATTCCTGTACCAGGCGTTGACGCAGAAGCTTTTAGGCAGCTTTTGGGATCAGGAGTCTTCTTTAGCTTTTTTAACGTGATTTCCGGTGGTGCATTTAAAGCCTTTTCTTTATTTGCTATGAGTATCATTCCGTACATTAACGCATCTATCATTATGCAGTTATTGACGGTAGTTATTCCACATCTGGAGCGCCTCTCTAAGGAAGGCGAGGAAGGCCGCAAGAAGATTACGCAGTATACACGGTACTTTACAGTTATATTGGCTTTTCTACAGGCTATTGGGATGAGTGTGATTGTCGGCAGATACGGTGCCATGAGTGACCCAGGCATTCTTTCCTATTTCGTAGTTGCCATATCGCTTACTGCTGGTACTACTTTCCTAATGTGGTTGGGGGAACAGATCACCGATAAAGGAATTG
The DNA here is from genome assembly GCA_009711705.1 of Bacillota bacterium. GTDB lineage: Bacteria > Bacillota > Desulfotomaculia > Desulfotomaculales > VENG01 > VENG01. The sequence continues at coordinate 53,051 of VENG01000010.1, read as the reverse complement.
GTAACGGGATTTCATTGCTCATTTTTGCCGGGATCGTAAGCGGTCTTCCCGGTGGGATTAGTAACCTGGGCCTGCAGCTGCAGGCTGGTACAATCAACATATTTAGCATTTTGCTATTGTTGATAATCGGCATTGCCGTTATTGCAGCCGTTGTTGCTGTGCATCAGGGACAGCGTCGCATTCCGGTACAATATGCAAAGCGGGTCGTGGGACGTCGTGTTTACGGAGGGCAGACAACGCACCTGCCCATTAAAGTTAACCAGGCAGGCGTTATTCCCGTTATTTTTGCTTCGTCAATAATGTTATTTCCAAATCAGATAGCCTCTTGGTTCCAAGGATCAGCCGTAGCCGACTGGTGGCTGAGGATGTTTTCCTGGGGGTCGGCATTGCATACTTTAGTGTACGCGCTTTTGATTATTGGCTTTACTTATTTTTATACTGCCGTAATCATGAACCCTGTTGATGTGGCCGATAATATTAAAAAGTACGGAGGTTTCATACCGGGATTAAGACCTGGGCGTCCTACCGCTGAGTTCATTGCCCGAATTATGAACAGGATAACTTTGGCCGGGGCGTTGTTCCTAGCCCTGATTGCCATATTGCCGAACTTTATATTATTAGCAACTAAAATACCTAATATCTATTTTGGCGGAACAGCACTCCTGATTGTGGTTGGTGTGGCCCTGGATACAATGAAACAAATTGAATCCCATCTTTTGATGAGAAGTTACCAGGGTTTTATTAAATAACTGAGACAGGGGTGCAGTGCCGAATGATAATCTGCAAATCTAAACAAGAGCTGGATTATATGCGAGAAGCCGGAAAAATTGTTGCCGGGGCACATGCTGCTGTAGCGAAAGCAGTTGATGTGGGAGTTACCACCGGGGAATTGGATAAAGTGGCGGAAGAATATATTCTATCTCAGGGTGCGAAACCGGCTTTCAAGGGTTTATACGGTTTTCCTGCTACAATTTGTGCTTCTGTCAATGAGCAGGTGGTACACGGTATTCCGGGTTTAAGAAAGTTAAAAAATGGAGATATTATCAGTATTGACATTGGTGCGGAAATAAATGGCTTTTTTGGTGACAGTGCTGTAACATTACCTGTAGGGGATGTGGACGAAAAAACGCAAGAATTGCTGCAGGTTACAAAGCAGTCCCTTTTTGAAGGAATAAAACAAGCCGTTCCCGGAAACAGGCTGTCTGACATATCCCACGCCGTGCAAACTTGCGTGGAAGGTAAGGGGTTCTCGGTGGTAAGAGATTATGTGGGGCACGGTATTGGTAGAAGCATGCACGAGGAGCCACAGGTACCTAACTTCGGCAGACCTGGGCGCGGCCCCAGGTTAAAGGTTGGTATGGCGCTGGCCATAGAACCAATGGTAAACGCGGGTTCCTATCAGGTGCGAACTTTACAGGATAACTGGACGGTAATCACCCAGGATTACTCTAATTCGGCTCATTTTGAACATACTGTTGCTATTACCGAGACCGGTACCGAGATTTTTACCCGGCTTTAAGAGAGCGGGTGGCTTTCGGAGGTGGTTTGCCTGTTGACGCAGGATATACTTCCTGGGCAGCTGGTTCAATCTACAGCCGGGAGGGATAAAGGCAAATACTTCCTGGCGATGGAAAGAAACGGCGGTATAGTAAGTGTGGCCGACGGATACATGAGGAAAGTGCAGGCTCCCAAGAAGAAGAATATTAAGCACCTGAAGAAATATAACTTGGTAGCTAAGGATCTGGCCCAAAAACTTCTTGAGGATAAAAGGGTGACCAACGTTGAAGTGGATAGGGCTATTAAGAATCTTGTGGTCGGCCTGGAAGGTTAACCATGTTAAGGGGGTTTCTTTAACCTGATGGCAAAACAGGATGTCATAGAAGTTGAGGGTACCGTAGTTGAGCCTTTGCCGAATGCTATGTTTCGTGTAGAGCTGGAAAATGGTCATAAGGTTTTGGCTCACGTGAGCGGCAAAATACGGATGAACTTTATTCGCATTCTACCTGGAGACAGGGTTCTGGTTGAACTGTCTCCTTACGATTTGAAGAGAGGTCGTATTGTTTATCGTTATAAATAAAATAATGACCGTGGGCAGTTTTTAAGGAGGGTTCTGTTATGAAGGTTAAGCCTTCGGTAAAACCCATTTGTGAAAAGTGTAAAATAATTAAGCGCAAAGGAAAAATAATGATTATCTGTGAAAATCCGAAACACAAACAAAGGCAGGGGTAGTACTGGAGGTGTAAAAGGTAATGGCACGTATTGCTGGTGTTGACCTACCCAGGGATAAGCGGGTGGAAGTCGGCCTGACGTATATTTACGGTGTGGGGCGAACTATCTCAAACAAGATATTGGACCAAGTAGGTATAAACCCGAATACCCGGATAAAGGATCTCACTGAAGAAGAGATCAATAAGCTTCGTGATGCAATAGAAAAGAACTATACTGTTGAAGGTGACCTGCGTAGGGAAATTTCTTTGAATATAAAGCGGCTGATCGAGATTGGCTGCTACAGGGGCCTTCGTCACCGCCGTGGAATGCCCCTTCGTGGGCAACGCACAAAGACAAATGCCCGTACCCGTAAGGGACCAAAGAAAACGGTAGGTATACGAAGGAAGAAGTAAGAAAAAAGGGGGGTAAAGTGTGGCTCGCAGAACCGCCAGAAGGACCAAAAAGCGGGAACGTAAAAATATTGAGCAAGGTGTGGCGAGTATCAAGTCCACCTTTAATAATACAATTATCACTATAAGTGATATTAAAGGTAATGCAATTGCCTGGGCCAGTGCCGGTATGGTAGGGTTTAAAGGCTCCAGAAAGAGCACTCCCTTTGCCGCGCAAATGGCCGCCGAAAAAGCTGCCAAGGAGGCCCAGAATCACGGCATGAAACAGTTAGAGGTTGCCGTTAAGGGCCCGGGTGCCGGCCGTGAGGCCGCAATTCGTGCACTGCAGGCTGCGGGCTTGGAAGTAAGCTTAATCCGAGATGTAACGCCCATTCCGCATAACGGTTGTCGTCCACCGAAGCGGCGCAGGGTATAAAGAAGGAGGTGCAGGTTAAAGAGATGGCTAGAGATACTGGTGCACAGTGTAAAAAATGCCGTCGAGAAGGCTTAAAACTATATTTAAAAGGTGACCGGTGTTATACCGGTAAGTGTGGTATAGAACGTAGAAACTATGCCCCCGGTCAGCACGGCCAAAGACGCAAGAAGGTTTCCGAATACGGCCTGCAGCTGAGGGAAAAACAAAAGGCCAAACGTTTTTACGGTGTCTTGGAAAGGCAGTTTGCTAATTATTATGACCGGGCAAACAGCCAGCCCGGCGTAACCGGTGAGAACCTGTTACGGTTACTGGAAAGAAGGCTGGATAATGTTGTTTACAGGCTGGGACTGGGAGCTTCTCGCTCTGAAGCACGCCAGCTCGTAAGGCACGGACATTTTGCCGTAAACGGGCGGAAAACCGATATACCTTCTTTTTTGGTAAAGGCTGGGGACGAAATCACCATAAAAGAACGCAGCAAGGAGTTTCCCCGCTTCAAAGAGCTTATGGAGCGTGCCGCAGAACAAACTCCGCCGGCCTGGGTTGAATATGACGCAGAAGAGGCTAAGGGGCGAGTGTTAGCGCTTCCTACCCGGGAACAAGTTGACGCTCCTGTCGAGGAACACCTCATTGTGGAGCTGTATTCCAAGTAACATGGGAAGAAGCCTAGTCCGGCCCAAGGAGGGGTTTACCGTAGTATGTTGGAAATTGAGAAGCCTAATATAGAGGTAGTAGAAATAAACCCGGAAGGGAATTACGGCAAGTTTGTGGTTGAGCCCTTGGAGCGGGGATATGGCATTACTTTGGGTAATTCCTTGCGCAGAATTTTGCTTTCCTCTCTTCCTGGGGCGGCCGTAACTTCTGTGAAAATAGAAGGGGTTCTACATGAGTTTTCTACTATACCCGGAGTGCGCGAGGATGTAACCGATATTATCCTTAATTTAAAGAGTCTTTCCCTTAAGATGTATATCGACGATGAGAAAACTATCAGGATAGATACCAGTGGTGAGAAGACTGTTACAGCAGCAGATATAATATCAGATGCAGATGTGGATATTCTTAACCCGGAATTAGAAATCGCCACCCTGGATAGCAATTCTAATTTATCCATGGAGATTCAGGTGAGTAAGGGCCGGGGTTATGTATCGGCGGAGAAGAATAAACAGGGAGACCATGTTATCGGGGTAATACCGGTTGATTCGATCTTTACTCCAGTCACCAGAGTCAATTATAATGTGGAAAATACCAGGGTTGGACAGCGTACTGACTATGACAAATTGACCCTTGAGGTTTGGACAGACGGCAGTATTAGGCCAGACGAAGCGGTAAGCTTGAGTGCCCGGGTCATGGCCGAACATCTAAATTTATTTACCGGTCTTACTGAAAGCACTGATGATGTAGAGATCATGGTGGAGAAAGAAGAAGAGCAAAAAGATAAACTTTTAGAGATGACAATTGAGGAGTTAGATCTAAGTGTAAGGTCTTACAACTGCCTCAAACGGGCCGGCATTAACGCGTTGGGTGAGCTGGTCGAGCGTGATGAAGAAGACATGATGAAGGTTCGTAACCTGGGGAAAAAGTCCCTGGAAGAAGTTATTAATAAGCTTAATGAATTAGGATTATCTTTGCGCCAAGAAGATGAATAAAAGGAGGGGTGGCCATGGGCTATAGAAAACTGGGGCGAAATACCAGTCACCGGCAAGCAATGTTGCGCAACTTGGTGACCTCCCTAATCAAAGATGAGCGGATAAAAACAACGGAGACTCGGGCCAAAGAGGTCAAAAGTATTGCCGACAAAATGATTACTTTGGCCAAACGTGGTGATTTGGCAGCCAGAAGACAGGCACTCCGGTTTGTATATGATGAGAATGTTGTTCGCAAACTTTTTGATACTATTGGTCCTAAGTATGATGATCGTTCTGGTGGGTACACCCGTATTATAAAAATGGGTTACCGCCAGGGTGATGCCGCAAAAATTGTTATTTTGGAATTAGTATAAGTGTGTCAAGGGAAATCCCTACGGGATTTCCTTCTTGGTATTTGGGGTAGGGAAGGTTTAGGGGAGAGTGTGAAACGGTGACCGGCAAAGAAAAAGAAAAACCCTTAATTTCATTAAAGGGGCTTGACTATGTCTACGGGCAAAACGGCGTCACGCAGCGCAAGGCTTTGCATGGTGTATCCGCAAACATTTCCCCCGGTGATTTTATAGCCGTTATTGGTGCCAACGGTTCAGGTAAATCCACGTTGGCCAGGCACTTGAACGCGCTTCTTATTCCTACTGGAGGGGAAGTGCGGGTTGCCGGGATGAATACGGCGCAACCTGACCATGTTTGGGATATTCGGCGCCTAGTAGGTATGGTTTTTCAAAACCCTGATAACCAGGTGGCTGCTGCAATAGTGGAAGAAGATGTTGCTTTCGGCCCGGAAAACCTGGGTATTACACCTGAAGAGGTGCGCAAGCGGGTAGCTGACGCCCTGGATTGGGTGGGGCTGGAAGAGCTGGCGTACCGCCCGCCCCATACCTTGTCCGGAGGTCAAAAGCAGCTTCTGGCCTTTGCCGGCATTTTGGCCATGCAGCCTAAATGCATTGTACTGGATGAACCTACATCCATGCTTGACCCGCGTAACCGGCGCTTAATAATGGACTTACTGGTTAGAGTGAACCATGAACAACAAACCGCTATTGTGTTGGTTACACATTTCATGGAAGAAGCCATTATGGCCCACCGGGTATGGGTAATGGATAACGGCCATCTAAGCCTCGACGATACGGTACCAAAAGTTTTCTCCCGCCGGGAATACCTTGAGGGCCTGGGGCTGGAGCTCCCCGCTGCACGGCAACTGACGCTTTTGCTCGAGAAAAACGGACTCTGCCTGCCGCAAAGTGAACATATATTGTCCGCGGAGAACTTGGTGGAAAAGTTGTCCTATGTCCTATAATTGTCTGGAATTTAAAAACGTCAGCTATTCATATAGTATGGGACCACGCAGCATGGTGCAGGCCCTGAAATGTGTTTCCGTAGCAATAACAAAAGGTGAGTTAATTTCGGTAGTGGGTGCTTCCGGCAGTGGAAAGTCCACCTTTGCAAAGCATTGTAACGGTGTTTTATTACCGGAAAAGGGCAGGGTGCTTGTAAACGGTAAGGATACCAGTCAGCGCAAAGTTAAGGCAAGGCTCTGGCAGGAAGTGGGTCTGGTGATGCAGCACCCGGAGAAGCAGCTTTTTGAAGCCACGGTATTTGATGACGTGGCCTTCGGACCCAGAAACCTTAATTTATCGGGGCAAGAAACTGAACAGGCCGTTGGAAGGGCTCTTGACTTAGTAGGCCTGGATGTGGGGGAGGTAGGCAATTTATCTCCATTTACACTCAGTGGCGGAGAGAAACGGCGGGTAGCCATAGCGGGAGTACTGGCGTTGTTTCCGTCAATTCTGGTGTTGGACGAGCCGCTGGCCGGTCTTGACCCGTCAGGCCGTAAGATGCTTCTTAGGCAGTTGCAGGGACTGCATAAAAACCGGGGGATGACAGTGATATTGATTACTCACAACATGGATGACGCCGCGGCTGTATCCGATAGGGTAATGGTTATGGATAAAGGGGCAGTTAAGGCCTGTGCACCCGTACGGGACATATTTTTATCAGCCCTTGAGTTAGAGTCAATGGGATTAGAAGTACCGTTTGCCACCCGAATTCTGCAGTCACTGGCAGAAAAAGGTTACCATGTATCTGAAGAATACACTGTGGAAAAGGCGGCGGTAGAAATTATGAATATTTATCGCAACCGGGGTGGGCACGGTGTTTGAAGGACTTACCCTGGGCAGCTATGTGCCGGGAAATTCCCTTTTACATAACCTGGATCCCCGAACCAAAATATTCAGTTCTTTGCTATTAATTATGGGCACACTAGTTGCGGCATCACCGGTAAGTTTTTTAACCTACAGTCTAGCTGCCATACTTCTTTTGGGCTTGTCGGGTGTAGCATGGGGGCATTTTTTAAAAAGTCTGCGTTTTATTTATCTGATACTGCTGCTAAGCTTTTTGGTGCAAGCTCTTTCCGTTCCGGGAGAAATTATACTGAAATTCGGCGGGTTAACCATAACCAGGGAAGGTCTGGAGTCCGGAGGCCTCTTGAGTTGGCGCCTGGTGGTAGTAGTCATCCTGAGCACTCTGGTTACTTACACCACTACATCTATCAACCTTAGTGTCGGTTTGGAAAAGATCCTGCGCCCGCTGGAGCGGATAGGAATGCCGGTGAGCCAGTTGGCCATGATGATGGGAATAGCCATAAGCTTTATTCCCCTGATGCTGCAGGAGTTTCAGAAGGTGATAATTGCCCAGCAGTCAAGAGGGGCCGGTTTCGGTAGCCGTAATATATTCCGGCAGTTTAAGAATCTGCTGCCTTTGCTGTTACCCGTGGTGGCAGGAATCTTAAGACGGGCCGATGAGCTCTCTGAAGCTATGGAGGCCCGGTGTTACAGGCCCGGCGCGCACCGCACCAGGATGCAGGTACTGCGCTTCTACCCCCGGGACTGGGCGGCACTGGCGGCTAGTTTTGCTCTTACTGTAGGTGTTGTTTTGATTGAGTACGGGTTAATGTAAAACCTTTTGGGGACGGGAAAAACATTTTAGGGTATTCCTTGGGGGTTATTTTTTTTACGAAAATAAATTTTCATTCTAATTTATGTATATGGTTCATGTGAGTTTTAACGGGATAAGCGGGGTAAAAGGCTTTGCATGTGAGGCTTTGGGGTAAACAATTTTTTTAGACAGGATCAACAGGATTGTTAAAAAAAAACAAAAATACAATCGAAAGTCTTTATCACCTAAACAGAGCTATGGACCAGTCCAAAATATTAAAACAAATAATTTGAAAATGTTTTTTAAGACCCCAATGCACTACCCTAAAGCATCCTGCGAATCCTGTAATCCTGTCTAATGTGTTTGCCTTTTCTTTCTCTTTGTTTTAATTTCTATCCCGAGAATCCCGTCAATCCCGTCAAAAGAAAAGACCCAAAAGAAATACCCCAAGCTTTTAAATCCCGTCGAAAAAAGGTTTAGCACTGTTGGGGGTGGGCCAGGTGCGGAATATCAAATTAACCGTTGCCTATGATGGTACGGACTACTATGGTTTTCAGGAACAGCGGGGAACCGGGCTTCCCACCATACAGGAAGTACTGGAAGCAGCACTGTCCAAAATGGCAGGCAGCTACATACAGGTGTATGGTGCGGGGCGCACAGATTCGGGAGTCCATGCCCGGGGGCAGGTCGTAAATTTTGACTGCACAAATTGGCCTGTACCCACGGAAAGACTGGCCTTGGCTTTAAACGGTGTTTTGCCTAACGATATAGCAGCGGTAAAAGCAGAAGATGTTGCACCAGATTTTCACGCACGTTTTTCGGCTCAGGGAAAAACTTACCTTTATCGCGTCTATAACCATAACATACCCTCACCTTTTGAAAACCGTTACAGTCATTATATGCCATCTTTCCTGGATACCGGGGCCATGGGAAAGGCAGCCGCACTCCTGGAAGGGACTCACGACTTTAAAACTTTTCAAGCTGCAAATTCTCCGGTGAGGAACACTGTCCGCACCATTTTTCAGACCTCGGTCTACCGGGAATCAAATGTCATTTACTTCTCTCTTTCCGGTGACGGCTTCTTATACAACATGGTCCGCATTATAACGGGCACACTGTTAGAGATCGGTCAGGGCAAGCGCTCTCCTGCAACCATGAGCGATACTATTGCTGCACGGGACCGGATAGCTGCCGGACCAACAGTACCGGGCAGGGGTCTTTTCCTGGAGAAGGTTTACTACAATCCACTTCAAAAAAGCGCGGAAAGTTGATTAAAAAGCTAATGGAGCACGCTTTTTTGAAATGGTTTCTTGACACTGGAAAACCCATGTAATAAAATGTTTAAGTGGGTGATTACGTTGTTGAGCCCCCAACCGTAATCACTGCAGCACGTGCGTAATGGGAGGGAAAATTAAAATATGAAAACATACATGGCAAAGTCCGCAGAAGTAGAGCGTAAATGGTACGTTATCGATGCCAGTGACAAAGTACTTGGACGTTTAGCTACTCAAGTTGCCAGCATTCTGCGGGGCAAACACAAGCCTCAATTTACACCGCATGTCGATGTCGGTGATTTTGTAGTTATTATTAATGCAGATAAAGTTCGCCTTACAGGAAATAAATTACAGCAAAAGCACATGTACAGACATAGCGGCTTTCCCGGCGGAATTAAATCTATGGATTACAAGACATTAATGGAGAAGAACCCTGAGCAGGCAGTACGTAAGGCTGTTGAGGGGATGCTTCCTCATAATCGGCTCGGTGATAGCCTGGCCAAGAAATTAAAGATTTATCGCGGTTCTGAACATCCACATCAGGCTCAACAACCTGAAGTATGGGAAGCGTAAGGAGGTATTGCTAAGTGGCCCAAGTTCAATTTTATGGCACGGGACGCAGGAAAGATGCTGTTGCAAGGGTTTATCTGGTTCCCGGCGAAGGTAAAGTGACAGTTAATAATAAATCAGCCGATGCATATTTCGGTCGTAGAACTCTTGAGGTTACAGTGCGCCAGCCGCTGGTAGCAGTTGGTGCGGCAGAACGTTTTGACGTTAAGGCTACAGTTATAGGCGGTGGAAAGAGCGGGCAGGCCGGAGCTGTTTTGTTAGGTATTGCCAGAGCTCTTGTAGAAGCCGACCCTAATATGCGGCCTTCGTTGAAAAAGGCCGGTTTTCTTACCAGAGATCCAAGAATGAAGGAACGCAGAAAGTACGGTTTGAAAAAGGCCCGCAAGGCACCACAATTTTCAAAGCGTTAAAAAAAGGAGGCAAGTTCCTCCTTTTTTTTTATTTGAGGGCTTTGTTTATCGTATATTAGAATAAACTTTCTATGATGAAATGCTCCCCCCCGGCATAATATTTATTATGGTCAAAAGCCGGCAAAGGGGGTAATTTTTATGTCTTTATTTATGCGCACGTTTAAAATAGATGTGAAGTTTCTGTTTAAAGCGATCTTTTTTTTGTGTGCTGCTGTATTTATAATGATATTTATTTCTTCGCGTTTGGAAAACAGAAATGTGGAGACAATGTCCTGGTCGGTGGCAAATAAAGTAATTGTTGTGGATGCCGGCCACGGGGGTAAGGACCCGGGCGTAGTGGAGGGAGATATCATAGAGAAAGAAATTACACTGGGGGTATCCAGAAAATTAAGCACCATATTAGCACAAGCGGGAGCGGTGGTTATCCCTACCAGGGAAACTGACACTGAACTTACTAACCCCGGAGGAAAAAAGTTTTTATCATGGAAGAGAGAAGACCTCAATGCGCGCATAAAAACGGCCAATAGTCGTAATGCCCAACTGTTTATAAGCATCCACGTTAATAGTTTCCGGTCAGGCCCGGGGGAGCATGGAGCACAAGTATTTGCCCAACCTGGTGCGAAGGAGAGTAAAATTTTAGCAGAAACAATCCAGGCAGAGCTGATTAGAGTACTTGGAAATAATCACCGCAAGGCTAAAGAGGTTGATTACTATATACTAAGAGAGGCTAAAATGCCGGCAACGATAGTGGAGATAGGATTCATCACCAATCCTAAAGAGGGTAAACTGCTAAAAGATCCGGCTTATCAGAGTAAAGTGGCTTACGCTATTTACGCGGGTATAGTAAAGTATAGCAGTGAACATCCTGATGCCTCTGCGGGACCGATTAACGAAGACAATGCCGTTAAAGTTTTTTCCACCCCACCTGCTCACGTTGAGGCACCTTAAGTATTACAAGAAAAGCGCGCTAAATCAGTTCCCTTAGCGCGCTTTTCAGTACTTTTTTAAAAAGGATAGTCCGGGTGCCTGCCGTCATTGGATAGGGCTTTTGCCAGAACTCTGTATATAGGTTCAATCTGGGCCGACAGGCTGTAGTTTTTGCTGGAAAGAACCCAGGAAGTAGCTACTTCGTCAATGGCCCCAAAAAGGATTTGCCTGGCCAATTTGAGGCCTATATCGTTTCTAAATGAACCTTCATTTTGTCCATGGGACACCATACCTTCAATTAACCTTGAGTAATCTTTCAGCGGTTCAGCGATGGCATTTCTAATGGATGCGTCAGATTGACGAAGTTGAATTTGCAATACAAGGGCCAGGTGCCGATCGTTTTCCAGGCGTGTCAGATGCATGCCAATGAGCTTGGCCAGTTTTGCAAAAGGGTTTTGAATAGCATCCAGTTCCTTTTGGGCCAAAGAGGTAAACTCCCCCATCTTGACCTTAAACAAGGATACCAGTACATCTTCCTTGTTTCTGAAGTATAAGTAAATGGTACCGTCCGCTACCCCTGCCTCTTTGGCAATTTTAGAAACCTGTGAGTTGTGATAACCATTCTCTGCTATAACTTTTACGGCAGCCTCAATAATATTTCTGTACTTGTCGCCTGTTCGTTTGGCCAATGGTGGTGCCAACTCCTTTGGTATGAAAAATATGCAATATAATAGTGTAGCTTAATTATACCACGTATTTCCCTTCTTCCAATACCCGAGCGGCAATTGATTTACGTAAAGAGATTACATTGGCCGGGTAATACTTACCCAAGCGCTTGGCAATGCTGGAGTTTGTGCGCAACATATCACCAGGCTCATACATGTAAGCCAGGGCTTCCTTAGCCCAAACTTCAAACTGGGGGAAGGCGTTATATACATAGGCAGTGGCCAGCTGAATTTTAAACTCGGCATTATGGTCATTGTTGTTGCCGGCCTTCCGTGCTCGTAAAAGAGCACTTTCCATGGTATAAACTTCTATGGCCATATCAGCGAGAATCTGTATCAGTTCTTGCTCCTTGGCCAATTTTTGATTATATTTTTGCGCTGCGGTGCCACCGATCAGGAGGAAAAGTTTCTTGGCCCGGTGCAGCATGTCAAATTCAATTTCCATGGGATCTTCATCCCCGGAGGGCATCTTGGCCCTAAGGCCGGTTAGTTCTTCTTGTAGGTTTTGCGCAGCCTGCATTAACGGCAGTTGTCCCTTCATGCCGCGGCGGAGTAAGGTGGCGGGAATGATCAGGCGGTTAACTTCATTAGTACCTTCAAAAATCCTGTTAATGCGGCTGTCACGGTAAAACCTTTCTACGGGATATTCTTGAGTAAAGCCATAACCACCGTGAATTTGCAATGCTTCGTCTACACAATAATCCAATGTCTCTGAACCGTGTACTTTTGCTATGGAACACTCAATGGCATATTCTTCAATGGACTTACCTATCTCGCTGCCTTCCTTTTTGTCTTCCAATGCCTCTTCAATTTCCCCCACCATTCTATATAAAAGACTTTCGGAGGCATAGATTTTGATTGCCATTTGGGCCAGTTTGTGTTGAATCATACCAAATTTGGCAATGGGAATGCCGAATTGTGAGCGCTCAAGGGCATATTTGGCCGCTTCCCCTAGTGCCAGCTTGGATGACCCCACTGTACCTGCACCCAACTTATACCGTCCAATATTGAGCACGTTAAAAGCGATAACGTGTCCTTTACCTACTTCACCCAGGACATTTTCCACCGGGACTTTAGCATCTTCGAATACCAAGGGGCAGGTAGAAGAACCTTTGATGCCCAGTTTCTTTTCTTCCTGGCCTATGGAAAATCCAGGTGTATCACGGTCAACTATAAACGCGGTAAATTTGTCTCCGTCAATTTTGGCGTAAGTAATAAATACATCGGCAAAACTGGCGTTACTGATAAATATTTTTTCCCCGTTTAAGATGTAGTATTTACCGTCTCCGGATAATGCTGCTTTAGTTTTAGCACCCAGGGCGTCAGAGCCGGCATTGGGCTCGGTGAGTGCATAAGCTGCTACCAGGTCACCGTTAGCCAGGCCGGGCAGGTACTTTTTCTTTTGCTCTTCGGTTCCGAACATAACAATGGGCAATGTGCCAATCCCGGTATGCGCGCCGTGGGTTACCGAGAAAGAGCCGCCGGCAACAATATTTTCGGCAATCAGGGCGGAAGCTACCTTTCCCATGTCGGTGCCGTCGTATTCCTCGGGGACATCAGCGGATAATAACCCCAGCTCCCCGGCTTTTTCCATTAAGGAGCGGGCAAGACCTTCTTTTTGTGCGTCCAGTTCGTCCAGCTGCGGTTTCAGTTCATTATGCGCAAAATCGGCCACCGTGTCGGCCACCATTTTATGCTCATCGGAAAAATCCTCAGGCGTAAAGATACTTTCCGGTTCAATTTCTTCCAGCAAAAACATGCCGCCTTTTTGCATTATTAACACCTCCAGTTAATAGTTGGTTAGTTGATATAAAAACATCTTAGGTATTCCTCTTTGGAAAACATTTGGGGTATTCCTTTGGGGTCGTTTTCTGACAGGATTTGCAGGATTTTTTTTGAGCAGGATCATTACTTTGAGAGTGTATATAATTCATGGTTTTAAAAAAGCGTTATTAATTGAAGCAAAATGAAAAAACAATGACTTATATTATATGAGATATTTTGTTATTGCAAACCTATCTAGTGTTTTATTTATAAATACACTAAAAATCTATTTTTAAAGGGAAATTCCATTGCCAGATAAGCTTTATTACTTATCCTATTACTCCTGTAAATCCTGTCACAAATTGGTTGGCCCCAAAGCATATCATGCAAAGCTTTTAACCCCGCGTATCCCGTCAAAACATTTTTTGCTTTTTCCCCCTGTTTTAAACTCTCTCGAATACAGCTGCGGCGCCCATGCCGCCGCCTATGCACATGCTTACTACCCCGTAACGGGCTTGTTGCCGCTTCATTTCGTGTAAGCAGGTGGTGGTAAGTTTGGAGCCGGTGCAACCAAGGGGGTGGCCCAGGGCGATGGCCCCGCCGTTAAAGTTTACCTTGGATTCATCTAGTCCCAGTTCCTTAATAGAGGCCAAGGCCTGCGAGGCAAAGGCTTCGTTAAGTTCAAACACATCCACCTGGTCCTTGTTGATGCCCGCCAGTTTAAGAGCCTTGGGAATAGCCACCGTTGGGCCAATGCCCATAACCTCGGGTGGACACCCTCCTACTGCATATGATCTGAATACGGCTAGGGGCTTAAGCCCTAACGATTCAGCTTTCTCCCTGCTCATGATAACCACTGCAGATGCCCCGTCGCTGGTCTGGGACGAATTCCCGGCTGTAACGCTGCCCCCGGCTTTAAATGCAGGGCGCAATTTTCCCAGTATCTCCATTGTAGTGCCGGAACGAACTCCTTCATCAATATCGAAGGTAGATTTGTCTTCAACTAACTTACCTTTTTGGCGATAGGAATTCACTATTTCCAGAGGTACAATCTCTTCTTTGAACTTTCCTTCAGTGATGGCTGCTGCAGCCTTTTGGTGACTCTTTACGGCAAACTCATCCTGTTCCTGCCGGGAAATGCCGTACTGCTCAGCTACATTTTCAGCTGTATAACCCATACCCATGTAAGACTCGGGAATGCTTTCCATTAAGTCGGGATCAGGCAGCAGATTGTTACCGCCCATGGGTACAAGGCTCATACTTTCAACCCCACCGGACAGGTATACATCGGCAAAACCGGCCATGATGCGGGTGGCCCCTATGGCGATGGCTTCCAGCCCGGAAGAACAAAACCTGTTTACGGTTACCCCGGGGACGGTATTGGGAAGGCCGGCCTTTAAGGCCACCATCCGTCCCACATTCATTCCCTGCTCTGCTTCGGGGAAGGAGCAACCCAGAATAAAGTCATCTATTTCAGTGGGGTCAAGGCCCGGTGTTCTAGCCAATATTTCTTTGACCACTGTGCTGGCCATGTATTCCGGCCGTGTTTTTCTGAGCTTACCTTTTGGCGCTTTTCCTACTGCTGTACGTACGGCGCTAACAATTACAGCTTCACGCATTATTCTTAGGCCCCCCTTAATTCCTTAACGGCTTATTGGTTTTAAGCATGTGTTTTATGCGATCAAGAGTCTTTGGCTCGCCCAAAAGGCTCATAAATGTTTCTTTTTCCAGATCTAAAAGATCCTGCTCCGTTATCGCTGTACCCGGAGTTACACCACCGCCGGTGATAATATAAGCCAGTTTTTTTGCGATTAGTGCATCGTGTTTGCTTATCTGTTTACCCCACAGCATGGTTTGAACTCCCAGCTCTATGGCAGCATAACCTGCTTTGCCCGGTGCTTTAAATGTTGTAGGCTTAGGCGGAGTGAAATTTTGGGCTGCTAATTCTAAAACGAATCTTTTGGCATCACCTATTACCAGGTCCCTGTTCGTGGTGATACGGTCAAGCTGTCTCATCAAACCAAATTTAATGGCCTCGGGGCCGCTGGTGGCCACCTTGGCCATGGCTATATTTTCAAAGGCCCGATTGATCATGGGCTGTACAGTATTAGTTCCGCCAATTTTAACCAGGCTGGAGGGAGTCTCTAATTCCTGGGCCCTTAGGGCCAACTCCTTGGTGCCTCCACCGCCGGGTATAAGTCCCACGCCTACTTCTACCAGGCCCATGTAAGTTTCACCACAGGCATTAATCCGGTGAGAATGGAGGCAGACCTCGCAGCCGCCGCCCACTGCCATACCGTGGGGAGCGGCAACAACTGGTTTTTTGCAGTATTTAAGTCTCATATTAGCCTTTTGGAACTCATCAATCATTATTTCAACTTCGTCCCATTCATCATCTTCTGCTTCCATGAGTATCAGGAAAAGGTTGGCACCAACTGAAAAATGAGTACCGTAGTTGCCGATGACTAATCCTGCCCAATTCTTTTCTACTTCTTTTACTGCATAATTAATCATGCTTACGATATCGTCGCCGATAGAGTTGGCTTTACTGTGGAATTCCAAGCAAAGTACTTCGTTACCAATATCAATCAGGCTGGCACCTGAATTTTTCTTGATTACTTTACCCTGTTCTTTTAGGGGAGAAAGGAATATGGCACCTTCAGGAATCCGTTCTTCAACCGTTCCTTTGCTTTCAGGCTTAAATACATGCCTAATACCTTCTTCTTTTTCATAGAAATTGCTGCGGCCGTCAGCAAGGAGATCTTCTACAGCCTTTGGTACTGTCGTCCCTTGCGCCCGTAAGCGGTCAGCTACATTTTTAACTCCCAGCGAGTCCCAGATTTCAAAGGGACCTAAATCCCAATTAAAGCCCCATTTCATGGCATCGTCGATAGATTGTATATCATCCGCAATTTCACCCAGCAAATGAGCGGCGTAGACAATGGTTTTACTGAGCACATCCCAGGCAAATTGAGCACCTTTATCTTTTCCACCCAGCAGTGCCTGCATCTGTCTTACCGGCTTTCCCGCCTGTTTTGCTGCCTGCAGCGAGGCAAATTGAGGTTTTTGTCTTGGGCGGTATTCCATAGTGTTATAATCAAGGGCCAATATTTCTTTACCCTTTTCCGTCTTTACCTTTTTGTAAAAGCCCTGTTTCGTTTTATCTCCCAGCCACTTGTTGTCCAACATCTTTTGTAGGAAGGTAGGAGTTTTAAACACTTCTTTTTCCTGGGAATCTGTAGCTGCTTCATAGACATTGTGGGCTACATGGACCAGTACGTCCAGCCCCACCATGTCCAGGGTACGGAAGGAGGCACTCTTGGGCCTGCACATTACCCTCCCGGTAAGGGCGTCTACTTCTTCCACGGATAAACCATAGGCCGCCATGGAATTAATGGTAGCGCACATGCCGTACACACCTATCCGGTTAGCCACAAAGTTGGGGGTATCTTTACAGACCACAATTCCTTTACCCAAAACTTGCTCACCGAAACGGTACATATAGTCAATTACTTCAGGAAGAGTTTCTTCAGCCGGAATAATCTCCAGTAATCGCATGTAACGGGGCGGGTTAAAAAAATGTGCCCCCAGGAAGTGTTGCTTAAAATCTGGGGTGAGTCCCTCGCACATGGCATTGATCGATAAACCGGATGTATTGGAAGCAACAATGCTGCCCGGCTTGCGGTGGTTTTCCACCTGCTTAAACAGTTTTTGCTTGATATCCAGTCTTTCCACTACAACTTCAATGATTAGATCACATTCTCCCAGGTAATCCATGTGGTCTTCAAAGTTCCCGGGTGTGAGTAAATCTGCATTTTCAGACACATAAAAAGGTGCGGGCTTGGTCTTAACCAGCTGCTTCTTTGCATTGACGGCCAGTTTGTTGCGTACTTGTGGGTTTTCCAGTGTTAATCCCTTTTTCTCCTCCTCAGGTGTTAGTTCTCCGGGCACTATGTCCAGGAGATAGGTAGGGATTCCCACGTTAGCCAGGTGTGCGGCGATGGCGGCACCCATTACCCCTGCCCCGAGTACGGCAGCTTTATCAATGCTGCGCTTCATATGGCGACTCCTCCTTTACTCATATATTAAATAGGTAGTTAAGTAACGTAGTTAGTTAACTTTTATGACTGAATGGTCAATCATTTTTATATACAATAGTACATATTGCTCTTTAGGTCAATAGGTATAAGGGCTTGAGTTTAACCGCTTAAACTTTGTGAATGATCATTCATGATGTAATATCGACCATTCGCATGCTAGTATTGACGTTTGGGCGGCTTGGGTTGGTCATTGGATGTAGAAGGCAGGTTGTTGGTTCAAAGAAGCTGTGCCGTTAACCTGTCTTTTGCGCATAGCGAATGCATTGAATCGAGCCGTGGCCAGGCTTGGCGAAGTCGGACGGCAATGGCTATCAGACACTCTCTAGGTCCGAATTCTTGCTTTAGCCATTGCAAAACAAAGATTTATCAGAACCCCGCTGGAGTGTCCGGCTGAGCCTTAGCATGGCCCGGCGAGATGAATTGCAATGAGCGGGCGCAAAAGGCAGGTTGAACAACCACCCTGGCGGCCCCAAGGGCCGGCCGATAATGACGAACCAGCTTTCGGCTGCCTCCTAATCCTCTTTTTTATTACTTTATTGTACAACTTGCCATATATATGGCAAGTAATAAGGAGTAAAGTATTAAAAAAGCACGCATTAAGGGAACTGATATTAGCGTACTTTTTTATCAATCTCGGCCACAAAGACAAGGATTTCTGCCACCACTTCATACAGGGATTCGGGAATTTCCGTACCCACCCCCAGTTGTAGCAGTGTGTGGGCAAGGTTTTCATCCTTGTAAACAGGGATATTATGTTCTTGGGCTAATTCTTTTATATATTTAGCTGTATAGCCCTTGCCTCCTGCTACTACCACAGGGGCCTGATTTTCATCGGGACTATAGCTAAGGGCTGCGGCCACTTCAGATCCTCTTTTTTCTTCTTTGCTCATATGACCACCTTTATCTTATATTTTAAGATCAATAAAACCGGATGGCGACATACCTGGAAGTTCACCGGGGTTTTCCACGTGGATGCAAGACCAATGTATTTTTTCCCATCCCATTGCCTTTAGTTTTTCGCTGAAATTAGTAAATGCTTCCTTGAGAGCCTTAACTGTTGGGGCCTTTGCCGCTGCACATCGTATGGATAGTTTATCTTCCTGCTGCACTATCATAAAGTAGAGTTCCCCCAGCGAAGGAGCGTTAAGGCCGAATACTAACCGGTGGTGGTTTTGATCCTCTTGCTGTTGATTGTTTTCCTTGGGCGAGATCTGCTTGTAAAACTTAGCATTGGGAAAAAGTTCAGAGTTTAGGGGAATGGGAAGAAACATAATTTCATTTTGCGGGTTTGGGGTTTCCCTGTTTATATTGGGCTGGCCCGTTGAAGATTGTTTAGTTAAACTGGCTGTAAGGTTTGTACTCCGGCTGTTGTCAGCGGCGCGAGGGACTCGGGCTTGTTCGTCCCCGGCCTTTTGCGCAGGTTGTTTACCAAGATGCTGTTGCATTAAAGGTCCTGGCTTGTTCGATTTCTGCTCTGTTTGTGCAGAAAGAAAAAGTTGCAATATAACAGGTAACAGATTATTTATTTGCAATTAAATCCCTTCTTTGGATTAATAAAAAATTCTATTGTAAAGGTTAAGTTTTACTGGTTAAGTTTAGTATAACAGAAATAAGTTCCAACTCAATAATTCAGTCTAAAAATTAACTTTTATTTGGTACTTTATATGTTTTCGGGCAGGGAATAAGTCGGTGGGAAAAGAATCCACATGAACTAAGTTTATCTGGTTACAATATGTAAAAATGGGTGGAAAGGAGTGTGCTTTAGTGGGCATAGTATTTTGCGGTACTGCACCCCACCCTCCCATTGCCGTTCCGGAAGTGGGCAAGGGCCGTGACAAAGAGATAAAGGATACACAGGAGGCCATGTTGGAATTGGGGCGGCGGCTAAAGGAAAAGGATCCGGAGGTATTGGTGTTTATTACTCCACATGGTCCGGTTTTTTCTGATGCCGTGGCAGTATACACAATCAAGAAAATGCAGGGTAACCTGGGCGAATTCGGGGCACCCGAGGTGAATTTTGATCTGGAAAACCACCGTCTGGGGACATCAATTGTGGAAGCCGCGGGTAGAGTCGGTGTCCCGGTGGCAGGAGTTGACGAAGATATAATGAGCCGAATAGGGATGGACAGCCGGCTGGATCACGGAGTTATGGTACCCCTTTACTTTTTACGTAAAGCTGGGGTAGAGTGCCCGGTGGTGGTCATTTCTATCGGGCTTATTCCTTACCATGAGATATACCGGGTGGGTTTGGCCATACAACAGGCAGCCACTGATACAGGTGTTGATACGGCTGTGATTGCCAGTGGAGATTTATCACACCGGCTGACCTCGGATGCTCCGGCAGGGTATGACCCGGGAGGGGCCGCCTTTGACCGTGAAGTAGTGCGCCTGGTGGGGGAAGGAGATGTCCAAGGGTTGGTAATTTTAGACCCCAAGTTGGTGGAAAGTGCCGGGGAATGCGGTTTGCGGCCAATCATTATGGCCATGGGATCCCTTGACGGGCTGGATATTTCTCCGCAAATCTTATCTTACCAGGGACCCTTTGGCGTAGGTTACATGGTTGCTGATTTTAAGCCCGGCAAGCTTAACCCTGGGCGAGAATTAACAGAAAAGTTGAGTGCAGCGCAAAAGGAAAAAATGTGTGAGCGCCGGGCAGCAGAAAGCTCACAGGTCAGGCTGGCCCGGGAAACATTGCAAAAACACTGCAGGGGTGAGCGGCTAGAGGATATCCCGGTGCCGGAAGAACTTCTGCAGGAAAAGGCCGGGGCCTTTGTATCCATTAAAAAGAACGGCCAACTACGGGGATGTATTGGTACTATTGAGGCAGTACGCAGTAACCTGGCCGAAGAAATAATGGAAAATGCCATCAGCGCAGGCACCAGAGATCCCCGCTTTAGTCCGGTTAGCACGGATGAATTGGATGAGCTGGAATACAGTGTTGATGTGTTAGGTGACCCGGAGCCGGTAACCGGTATTGATCAACTCGACCCCCATGTTTACGGGGTTATTGTCCGCTCCGGCATGCGTAAGGGTTTGTTGTTGCCTGACCTGGAAGGAATAGATACTGCTGAGGAACAGGTATCCATAGCCATGCAGAAGGCCGGCATTACTCCGGAAGAAGAAATAGAGTTGGAACGTTTTAAAGTTGTGCGTTACCTATAGGGGGTATGGAATTGCGAGAAGCCATGTTTTATGAGCAGGATGAGGGAGGGAGGACTTTTTGCAGGCTCTGCCCTAAATTATGTAATATAAGGGAAGGTAAGACCGGTTTTTGCCGGGTGCGCAAGAACGAGGGCGGCACCCTTTATTCCTTAAATTTCGGGCATTGTGCGGCGCTGGCCGTGGATCCCGTGGAGAAAAAACCTTTATATCACTTTTACCCCGGCCATAGTATCTTGTCCCTGGGTGCATCCGGGTGTAACCTGCACTGCGGATTTTGCCAGAACTGGCACATTGCTCACTCTGATCCTGAAACCCGCCCGCTGTCACCCGGGCAGGCCGCTGATCTGGCTGCCAAGTATGCCGCCGGCGGTGAATGTGCCGGAGTTGCCTATACTTATTCGGAACCCTTCATGTGGTATGAATTTGTGTACGAAACTTCGCAAAAAGTGCGGGAAAAAGGGCTCAAAAACGTACTGGTGACTAATGGTTACGTCAACCCCGAGCCTTTAGAGGAAATTATCCCTTATATTGATGCTATGAACATTGACGTTAAAGCCTTTACCGACCAGTTTTATAAGGATAATTGTGTGGGCAAGCTCGCTCCTGTTCTACGTACCGTTGAGTTGTCAGTCCCACACTGTCATGTAGAAATAACCACCCTTCTGGTAAATGGTTTAAATGACTCTGAACAGGAAATCAGAAAACTGGTGGACTGGGTGGCCGGCCTGGATCCCTCTTTGCCGTTGCATATTTCCCGTTATTTTCCTAATTATAAAATGGACCGGGAGGCAACACCGCTCAGCACCATGGAAAAGGCCTTGAAGATAGCGAAGGAAAAACTTAATTATGTTTATATAGGTAATGCTCCCGAACTGGACAGCGCTAATACTGTTTGTCCCCATTGCGGAGAATTGTTGGTTAGACGGACGGGCTACTATGTAAATATAGAAGCCCTACTAGGAGATAGGTGCACTGCCTGCGGAAAGCAAATAAATCTGGTCCGGTGATGGACGTACCGATAAAAGCGCGCTAAGGGGATTGATTTAGCGCGCTTTTTTATGGATTAATAAAGGATTGTTAATATTTGGTCCAGAATGATTATAATATTTTCAAAAGCACACTATGTAATCCCCTGACACACTAAAAAAGAAAGGGCAATTTTTTTACGAAAATTAAATTTTCATTCTAGTTTATGTATATGGTTCATGTGAGTTTTAACGGGATAAAGGGCTTTGCATGTGAGGCTTTGGGGTAAACAATTTTTTTAGACAGGATTAACAGGATCTACAGGATTGTTAGAAAAATACAAAAATACAATCGAAAGTCTTTATCACCTAAACAGAGCTTATGGACCAGTCCAAAATATTAAAACAAATAATTCAAAAATGTTTTTTAAGACCCCAAAGCACTACCCTAAAGCATCCTGCAAATCCTGTAATCCTGTCAAAGAAAAAAAGACCCATAAGCCAAGACCCAAGCAATACTTTTAAGCAAGGAAGCAAGAGGACTCGTCCGGGACTGCTGAAAAAGTCCAGATTCATGTCATTCTGAATGAAACGAAGTGAAATGAAGAATCTTAAAAGTCGCATAAATACTCAGATTCTTCGCTGCACTCAGAATGACAATCTTGTATCTTTGCTGTTTTTTTTACGAAAATTAAATTTTCATTCTAGTTTGTGTATATGGTTCATGTGAGTTTTGACGGGATTGACGGGATTCTTGGGATAGAGATTAAAAACAAAGAGAAAGGAAAAGGCAAACACATTATAAAGGATTACAGGATTCGCGGGATAAGGGATTTAAAGATAGCGTTTTAAATAGCCAATTGTTATAAGGTTAAGCTTAAAAGAGTTAATTAAGAGTTAATGTGAATTATTAAAAATACAACAAAACCGCCAAGACAAATTAATGCTAATAAATATTGTATGCAAAGAAATAATGAAGGAAAACAAGCAAAGCTAAAAATCCTGTTGATCCTGTTAATCCTGTCTAAGAAAATACCCCAAAGAAATACCCTAAAATGTTTTCCTATCAAAACCTACATGACCCTTATACACAAACTAGTACGAAAAACTACATTTTCGAAAAAAATAAGAGAGGAGGATATTATTGTTCCAAAAGGTTAATAAGTTGGCTAATATGCTTTAGGAAGTTCTCTTGACTTTGCACGCGCGGTTAGTAAAAAGGATTCAATTGTATAATACTATGTATAATACAAAAGGATAGTGAAAAAAACTTTTTGGGAGCGTTGTTATTCTTGGCCAGCCCTAAGACTGAAAAAGTAAAACAGAAACTATATAGTTTATTGGAAAACCGAACGTTAACTCTCTACGAAGTATGTCAGCAAATGGGTGAATCCTTTGATCTTTTAACCGGTGCCCTGCAGTCCATGTGGGCAAAGGGTGAAATATCACTGGATATAGCGAAAAACAAAGACCTGCCGGCGGGAGATGAAGTAATAGTCATAAAGCCCGGCAGTACAACGGTAGAGACACAACCACCGGACGGTCAATTCGTGGCCTTGAAGGTGGCGTCATGTAAGTCTCGCCTGGTGAATGAAGTTAGAAGCAATATTGAAAAGCTATTGTCCGATGGGCTTCCGCGCCGGGAAGAAGAGTTGGCAGAGCTTGTTCCTTTGTACGGTATTACTCCGGCATCCGTACCGGGTGTAATTGTTTTGCCGGACGGGAAATATACACTACGGTCTGTAGAAGAAGGAAGGGCCGAGTTAAAGCGCAGGCAGCGCGAAGCTCGCCTCAATGCTGAAAAGGTGCGCCGTCAGAAAGAGATGATTAATAAGTTGATGGAAGGCGGAGGGCCGTTTTCGGCAGAAGCACTGGAACAATCACTGGGGGAACCCCTGTCTCCGGAAGTTGCCCGTAACTTAGTAATTTTAACCGGAGGGGATTATGCTCTACCGGATAGTTCTGCTGCACTGGATGACATTGCGCTATATATTGGGCGGCGTGAACCTCTGGGGCAAAAAGCTTTTGTTAAAATGTTCAGGGATCATAAAAAGTTAGTTTCATCCATCCGCAAAGGGAAAGAGGTACAGCCGTTTATTATATTGCCGGACGGCCGCGTTACGGTGGAGGACCATCCTGCGGGGCAAAAAGAGTTAGAGCGCAGGGAAATACTGGCTAAAGTGCAGCAAAAGCTTGTTAACTTAATGCATAACAATGCCTTTTTTACCTTTACCGGCTTTAGCGGCATGGAGAAAAAAGCCGCGGTACAAAAAGCGGTAGAAGAGGGATGTCCGTGGTTTGAATTGGAAAGAAAAACGTTTTGGTGCTCTCCACTTAAATTCCCGCCGCGGCAGATGGCGGAGGAAATGAAAAGCTTTACCGGCCTGGAGTTTAGTTCCGGTGGCAAGCAAAAAGTTCCTGTGGTCTACCTGCTGGAAAACTCGCTCAAGCCCGGGGAAGTAGCCCGGAAGTTTTCTATTAGACCTAACCAGGTTGTAAGTCTCCACCAGTCGGGTTACTTACCTGGAATTGTTCTGGAAGGGGCCTTGCGTATTTGGTCGGGGCCTTTAGAAATGATCCGCCCGGGGGGCGGCCTGGATAGGGCTATCAGGCGAACGGAAGAAATAGGTGTACTGGATGCCGCACGCATTTTGGGCATTCCTAAGGATAATATTCATAAATTGGTGCGGGAAGGTCACCTTGCTCCTGTACAAAGGCACGGCGGGGCAAAAAGGTCAGGCAAGGCATTTCGCCGGGGTGACGTGGAGGATCTGCTTGGAGTGGTATCGCAATTAAAAGAAAAATGGGAGGCAGCCCGCGCGCGCAAGCTAAAAGGCGGGAAAAGAAGGCCTGACCGGGATAAGGAAGAAATTCCGAAGCGCCCGGATGCTCCCATCACCCTGGACACTTTCCAGACAACAGCCATCCAAGCGCTGGAAGAGGGCCTTTCTGTGTTGGTTGCTGCTCCTACCGGCACCGGTAAAACGCTGATTGCAGAAAAAGTGGTGGAAAAAGTATTGGCAGAGGAACGTGAGGTCATCTACACATCTCCCATAAAAGCTTTATCCAATCAGAAATTTAGGGATTTCACCAAGCTGTACGGCCGGGAGCGGGTAGGATTGATAACCGGTGATGTTTCAATTAACGAAAGGGCCTCGCTGTTGGTGATGACCACGGAGATTTTCCGCAACTGGTGTTTTTCCAACCCTGAATGGATGTCCAATATTTCCTTTGTGATTTTTGATGAAGTGCATTACTTAGATGATCCACACCGTGGAACAGCCTGGGAGGAAAGTATAATTTTTGCACCGCCGCACATTAAGATACTGGGCCTTTCAGCCACCGTGCCCAATATTCATCAATTGGCCGCCTGGATGTCAGATGTTAGGCAATATCCGGTATCTGTTGTAGAAGAGAGGGAAAGGGCTGTACCTCTGGTTACTAAATGGGTTACTTCGGGCGGAGAAGTTTTGAACGAGCGGGAAGCCCGGGAGGAAATCGACCCTGATTCCTACGAAGATGAGGACGTGTATAAAGAAAGATACAATATGTGAGGAGAGACGCTCTTTGAGAAACACGTCATCTTGTGTTGAGATAGTAGATGCCATACAAGAACATTTGCCTGCCCTTTACTTTGTATTCAGCCGGGGGAAGACAGAAGGGCTGGCTGAAGATCTGGGCAGGGAGTGGGACTTCCTGTTACCCGACGAAAAACAGCAGGTGGAAAAAGCTATTCAACAGGCAGAGCAGGAAAACGCCAACATGTTTGGCGGGCGACGTAATAATTTACGCCGCTTACTGCTCCAGGGAATAGCTTATCATCATGCCGGCCTTTCCCCTGCCTTAAAAGAAATAGTAGAGAATCTTTATGAGACCCGACTCATTTTTGTTCTATTTTGCACGGAAACGTTTGCCGTGGGAATTAATTTTCCAGCGGCCAGTACTGTTTTTGAATCCTGCCGTAAATGGGACGGGGAGGCCCATCGAACAATATTAAACCGTGAATTCTACCAAATGGCGGGTAGGGCAGGCCGGCGGGGGTTTGATAAAGTGGGCCGGGTATATATACGTATTGATGAAAGGTTTCCTGAACAGACGGGGTTTTTTGACGAAGAACAAGTGGAGCCTGTACGAGGGAGACTTACCATCTCTCCCAATACTGTGCTTAGTTTGTTGTGCTGGAAAACCGATGCCGAGATTCAAAAGTTTCTGTCCCAAAACCTGGCGGTCTACCAAAACAACTTGGAAACAGCGCGGCTGGATAAGGATATTACTTCCATGGATGAGCGCATGGAAGAATTAAAGGGTTGTTTCTGTGATCAAATGGACACTCCGCCGTGTCCCATATTTCGCCGTAAATTGAATAAAGAACTGAACAAGCTCCGGCGTAAAAGGAAGCGCAGGAAAACAGACCGGTACCCGGGCAGGGTAGAGCAGATAAAATCAATGCTGGCGGAAAAAACCAAGAACTGTATGCATCACGCATGCACTGATGCCCAGGAGGAGATGGGAGGCCTTAAGGAGCAAAGATCCCATTTAATGCGGCGCCGGAGCATGTTGAATCGTATGACCACCGATTATCCCAAGGAATTTGACAAAATGGTGGAGCTATTAAGGTCAATGGGCTATGTTGACGGGCGTAACCTGTTGGCCCGGGGTGCTTTTGCCCTCTATGTGCA
This sequence comes from Bacillota bacterium, assembly GCA_009711705.1. Classification (GTDB taxonomy): domain Bacteria; phylum Bacillota; class Desulfotomaculia; order Desulfotomaculales; family VENG01; genus VENG01. Next base: position 26,868 of record VENG01000010.1, on the reverse strand, counting down.
TGTAGAGGAATTACTAGTTACCGAACTGGTTTTTTCCGGCATCATCCACGAAGCATCACCGGCGGAAGTTGCTGCTATCCTGGCCGGGGTAGATTATTATCCCGGACGGGATGAAGTGGTGCTGCCGGGAGAATATGAAATGGACGAAGTAGGGGTGCTTTTAAATGACCTGGAAGAGATGGGTGTTCCAGAACATCTGCGTGCGTGGTCACCGGTGCCCGGCCCTCTGGCTGAAGCGTGGTACAACGGTGCCACCTTTGAGCAGCTTATGGGACGGTGTAACTTACATGAAGGGGATGTCTTTTCCTTACTCAGGCGGGCGATAGACCTGCTGCGTCAAATGGAGCGTGCTGCGGGAGAGGACCGCGAATTAAAGGAAAAGGTGTTTCACATACGGCGCACCCTGGACAGGGATGAAATAGCGGTGCTGCTGTAATAATGATTAACGGGATTGATTTTATCAGGTTTTAATCAATCCCGTTAATCTGGTGGACGTCGCGCCTTTTGGGGAGGGGAGATTTAATGTTGAAATGTAAAGATTGCAAAGAGAGAGAATGTTACACCGATGGGAAAACGTGTTTTCCTTGGACGGAAAAGATGGAAAGTGCTTACAGTGATCCTGTAAATAAAAAGATGCATGCTACTTCCACTGCCCTGGAAGGAAATTACTATATGCAGCTCACCAGGTTGGAGGAAGTAATAAAGTTTGCGCAGGAAATGGATTATAAGCAGATAGGGATTGCTAATTGCATTGGGCTGGCCAGAGAGGCTGAAGTGATAGCCAGCATTTTAGAGCAGTTTTTTACGGTTAAGGTTGTATGCTGTAAGGTATGTGGTAAAGATAAAAAAGACCTCGGTTTGACGCAGATAAACAAAGATAAATATGAATCTATGTGTAACCCTGTGGGACAGGCGTTCTACTTAAACCAGGAAAAAACCGACCTCAATTTGCTGGTCGGCCTCTGTATCGGGCATGACATTTTATTTACTAAGCATTCAGAAGCACCGGTAACTACGTTGGTGGTTAAGGACCGGGTGCTGGCTCACAACCCGCTGGGAGCAATTTACTCCCGCTACTATCTAAAAAATAAATTTAAAGTACCAGATATTTTATAAACAGATGTGGAAACAAGGCCGGCAAGGGATCTCTCATACATACCTGGAAAAAAAGCATAAGCACTCCGGTGAAGGAATGCTTAAACCTGCTTTAATAGAATGATCGTTTCTTCTATACTGTTTTTACTCTGCGGCAGCCCCATAAACGCCACCGAAGAACGGCATGCTGAATACTAACAGAATGAGGATTAAGAACAGTATTAAGGAGCTGCTTCCTCCTGCACCATATGCCATTTATGCTTACCCCCTTTGCCAATGTGTTTTCCCTCGCAATTTTATAATATGTAAATCATAGGGAAAGCGTTACAAAGTTTATCTGCTTGTTAAGACTCCCACTTCTATAAGAGGGAGTTTATTTTTTTAATTACTAAAAGCTTTCACCAGTTCCTAACGAGGAAAACTGAGAAATTAGTCGAACTGTAAATAGGATAAGATTATTCTTAGAAAAGAGGGGACTGTGTTGAAAGGTTACAAGCATGGCAAAATAATTATGTTAACCCTGATTATAGCCATAGGTCTGGTTGCCGGGTGTGCCGGGCAGGCGGAAGAACAGGCTGATCCTGTAAAGTTTGGAGTACTTCCCATTATTGATAATCTTCCTTTCTGGGTGGCCCAGGAAAAAGGATACTTCGAGGACGAGGGAGTACAAGTAGATTTAATACCCTTTGATAGTGCCATGGAGAGGGACAGTGCCATATCCGCCAATCAAATTGACGGGGCGTTGGGTGATATACTGGCTTTAGCAGCCATGAACGGCGGAGGAGTTTCCGCCCAGGCAGTAGCCCTGGGCCAGGGTGTTACACCGGAAGAAGGCCGCTTTGCCTTGGTATCTGCACCGGGCTCCGGTATTACAAGGCCTGAACAATTAAAAGACGTGCAAATTGCGGTATCACTAAATTCGATTATTGAATACGTTACCGACAAGCTGCTTATGGATCAGGGATTTAGTGAAGGAGATATTCAAAAAACAGCCATCCCTAAGATCCCCGCCAGGGTGGAGGCCCTTTTAAGCGGGCAGGTTAAAGCAGCCGTGCTGCCGGATCCCCCGGCGGCCATAGCCGAGCTCAACGGTGCTCACCTGGTTATGGATGATACCACCAAGAATATATCGCAAACCATCATCTATTTCCGGCAGGACGCCCTGGACAACAAATCGGAACAAGTGAAGGCTCTGATGCGTGCTTACACACGGGCCGTACAAGATATTCAAACTCAGCCTGAGGCCTTTGACAACATTCTTATGAATAAGGCTCGCGTGCCCCAGGAAGTGCTGGAACAGCCGGAAAAAACCGGCATGCAGGTAGTATTTTCTGCGCCGGAACTGCCGGCCAGGGAAGATATTCAAGAAGTGGTAGAGTGGATGCTGGAGCATGAACTTTTGTCAAAGGAATTGACTTACCATGACTTGGTTTATGAAAAGGCGCTGCAGTAAGTGTCCATGGTTACAGTAGAAAACCTCAGTGTTACTTACCGGGGAGAAAACGGAGAGGTTGATGCCCTGCACGATGTTTCATTGGCACTGCAAGAGGGGGCCAGTTGTGCCGTTATCGGCCCTTCAGGGTGCGGTAAATCAACACTTTTGTTTGTACTTGCCGGACTGAACAGCCAGTGGAGCGGGCGGGCAGTCATAAGCGGCCGGGAGCCGACACCGGGCAGGCAGGAAATTGCCTTGATTCTTCAGGACTACGGACTCCTGCCCTGGAAAACCGTCTGGCAGAATACAGTGCTGGGCTTGAAAATTCGTGGTGTTTCCAGCCAGGACTTGCAGACGCGCGGGGAAAAAGTACTCAGGCAGATGGGAATCTGGGAACTTCACAGCCTTTACCCGGCCCAGCTAAGCGGCGGGCAGCGGCAGAGGGTGGGTATTGCACGTTCCTTAAGCCTGGAGCCGGACATATTGTTAATGGACGAGCCTTTTTCCTCCCTGGATGCGCTGACGCGGGAAAGATTGCAGGATCTGGTATTAGAAATATGGAAAAGAAGGTCCCTCACTATGGTTTTGGTCACCCACAGTATAGAAGAAGCTGTTTTCTTGGGAGAGAGAATTATTGTTCTTTCCCCGCGGCCCGGACGTGTAGTAAAAGCTATAGATAATCCTCTGGCCGGGGATGCCGGTGCAAGGAAAGATGCAAGATTTCATTCCCTGGCTACAGAAATAAGGAGGACTTTGGTTGAGGGAATGCAGTAAAAATATACTACCCCGGGCCGGGGCTGTGTTGGTGCTGTTGCTCCTCTGGCACTTGCTGGCACGTGTACTACAGCTGGCCATTCTGCCTGGACCTCTGGAGGCTTTCAGTGTCTTTTTTGCGGAAATGCAAAAGGGGCTCGGTCACCATTTTTTGATCAGCACTTACCGGGTACTGGCAGCCATACTGGTATCATTTGCTGTGGGAGTGCCTCTGGGCCTTTTACTCGGGCGGGAGAAGAAACTTGACCGGTTCTTTTCCCCTTTTGTCTATCTCATCTATCCTATTCCTAAGGTTGTTTTCCTGCCCCTGGTTATGGTTTTACTGGGACTGGGTGACCTTGCCAAAATATTTTTGATCACCTTGGTGGTTGTTTTTCAAATTTTCATGACTACCCGGGATGCGGCTAAGGGTGTAAACAAAGCTGTTATATATTCCATGCAGTCCCTAGGTGCGAACCGCTTACAGATATACTTGCACGTGGTATGGCCTGCCTGCCTTCCCAAAGTGCTAACAGCCCTGCGCATAGGTTCCGGTACCGCCATAGCAATACTCTTTATTGCTGAAACCTGGAGCAGCAGAGTAGGCTTAGGATACTATCTCCTTAATGCCTGGTCTTCCTTTATGTGGGATAAGGTTTTTGCCGGTATCATTGGCATGGCCGTGCTGGGATTCATAATTTATACCGCACTCGATTTCCTGGAGCGCAAATTATGCCCCTGGGAGTATGTTTAAGACAAATAGTGCAGGAAGCTTCCAGTATAGTGCACTGGAAGCTATTTTTTTAAGTGGACTTATTAACAGTTAGAATTTGTTATTGACAAAATAAGTAACAATTATTATAATGAAACTGGTACTGATGTGCGTACCTTTTTGTGTTAGCCGATTGCTTGGTATAAATTTCAAAACTATTAACTCTTTTTATTTGATTAATAATATTGACTAATCGACGAATTATTATTAAAATAAACTCTAAAGAAAGTGGTACGGATGACCGAATATTAGAACCTCAACCTCAAAGGAGTTAATCGCTATGAAAATATTAGTATTAAATTGTGGCAGTTCTTCGGTCAAATATAAACTTTTTGAAATGGAGTCAGCTAAGGTACTAGCTCAAGGATTGGCAGAACGTATAGGTATGCCTGGTTCATGCTTGAAACATAAACCTGCCGGGAAACCGGAGGTTTTACTGGATCAAATTCTGCCTGGCCATAGTGAAACAGTGGAAAACATATTGGAGCTTTTAACTTGTCAAAAACATGGAGTAATAAATAGTATTCAAGAAATTACAGCGGTAGGGCACAGGGTAGTGCACGGTGGCGAGAAGTTCAAGGGTTCTGTCATCGTTGAAGATAATATTTTTAAAGATTTAGAAAAGTGTAATGAATTGGCCCCCCTTCATAATCCCTCAAACATCGCAGGTATTAATGTATGCAAAAACTTGATACCCTACGCAAGTCAGGTTGCCGTATTCGATACTGCATTTCATCAAACCATGCCTAGTTACGTATATAATTACGCCATTCCTTATAGATATTATTCGGGATATGGTCTCCGCAAGTATGGGTTTCATGGGATTTCTCATAAGTATGTAGTCCAACGTTCTGCTAAAATTTTAGGTCAGAACTTAACATGTTTAAAAGGCATTACTTGTCATTTGGGTAATGGGGCTAGTTTATGTGCTGTGGACGCTGGCAAATCAGTGGATACGACCATGGGTTTTACCCCTTTGGCCGGGTTGGTGATGGGAACCCGTTCCGGTGATATAGACCCTGCGATAGTTGATTTTTTGGCAGAAAAAGAAGGTCTAAGCCCATCAGAAGTGATAGAAATTTTAAACAGAGAAAGCGGTGTGCTTGGTTTGTCAGGCGTCTCCAGTGATTTCAGAGACCTGGAAAGTGCAGCCCGCTCAGGCATAAAAAGAGCTGCTTTAGCACTGGACATGTTTGTTTATAGTGTATCTAAGAATATTGGTGCACTAGTCCCTACTTTGGGGAGGTTAGATGCACTGGTGTTTACTGCAGGTATCGGTGAAAATTCACCGGAAATAAGATTTAGAATTTGTTCATCATTAAATTACTTGGGAATCAAAATAGATGAGCAGAAAAATGACTGCCGTGGAATGGAAATTGAAATTTCAACTTCCGATTCTGCTGTACGGGTATTGGTTGTCCCAACTGACGAGGAAATAATGATAGCTAACGAAGTTAAATCGATCATAAAAGATGGACAGTTATCTTTAGCTAACTGAGTAAAAGAGAGAACTTTGACTAATAAGTACGCCTAATATATAATGATTTTATTTATAATGGTACGCATGTCATAATGTGTATAGGAGGCGTAACTATTGCAGTTAGATTATCAAAGTTCCATTCCGTTGCACGTTCAAGTGGAGAATGTATTGCGAGATGAAGTATTGAAGGGGGTTTATAGCGAACAAATTCCCAGTGAACGAGAGCTTATGGAAAGGTTTTCAATTAGCAGGTCTACTGTACGTCAAGCGGTTTCCGCCCTGGTAAAGGAAGGGATCTTGGAGAAGCGGCATGGGAGAGGTACATTTGTTTCCCACCGGCCTGTTGAACAATGGTTAGGTAACTTGAGATCATATGATGAGATTATTACTGGAATGGGGATGAAACCCAGTATTAAGTTGTTATATAAGGGCTACGCTTCATCCCCGACAGAAGCGGCGCATACGCTAGGACTGGATGAGTTTTATGAAATTGATCGATTGCGTTTTGCGGACGATACGCCCATAGTTTTAGAAAAGGCATATTATCCAAAAGATCTGGGGTTACAGTTAGCAAAATTTGATTTGAACAATGTTTCTATATATGACGTGCTTGAATCATCTTTAGGTGTAAATTTATGGGAAGCAGATCAGATCATTACTAGTGGCAAGCCGTCAAAAGAAGAAGCTCAGCTCCTGGAAATACCAGAATCAATATGTATTATGAAAACAGACCGTTATCTAAAGGACTCAAATGGTAATCCAATTGAGTATGAGAATAGTATTTTTAGATCAGACATGTATGGATTTCGTATTAAATTAACCCGAAAGCGAGGTTGATACTACCAACAAAATTGCATCTTCTAAACTTATACTTCTTACTTAGTCAATTAATCTATAAGGGGGTGATTAAATTCTAGCGGGAGAGCGAAGGGTATGATCCTTGGGGGATGTGCTTAAAAAAAAGAAAGTATGCTTCGCACAAAGCATACTGAAAAAAAATTGGGAAAATTTAATCTGAAACAATGCTACATTGGTAAATTACAAACAAACCCAAACAGTTAACTGATACTAATATATCATGTAACTTTGCTACTTTCAAGTATTGGTTAACTATATCCACATATGTAAAATTAAGTTATATATGTGATAATTTACTTATTGTAATTTTAGAGGACGTTTTGTTAATCCTAAAACAACACGGAGGTAGCAAATGGAAGATAATAGAGTTGAGCTAAAAAAGACATTAAATCCAGCAACAGTATGGGCGTTAGCTCTCGGGTCTATTATTGGTTGGGGCGCTTTTGTTCTGCCTGGAAACTTCCTGGCCAAATCAGGTCCGTTGGGATCATCGCTTGGTTTTTTGATAGGTGCAGTTTTTATGATGGTAATTGCCAGCAGTTACGGCTATATGGTTAAAAATTTTCCCGTTGCAGGAGGGGAGTTCGCATATGCCTACAAGGCATTTGGGCGCCATCATGCTTATATTTGCGGTTGGTTCTTAACCCTGGGTTACTTGAGCATTGTTGCGCTCAACGGAACTGCTCTAGCGGTTTTAGGTAAATTTGTTCTTCCAGGCGTTTTTGCCCGTGGTTATATGTACTCTATTGCGGGATGGGAAGTGTATTTGGGAGAAGTATTGCTTTCCTGTATAGCAATAATATTATTTGGTGTTTTCAATTACCGCGGTGTCAAGATAATGGGTAGAGCCCAATTATTAATTGTGAGTTTACTATGCGGCGGAGTAGTGCTTATAGGGTTCGGTACGTTTTTGGATCCTGGTGCCGCAATTAGTAATCTAAAACCAGCATTTGCTCCCGATAAAACGATGTTTGCCAGTATTGCAGCGGTTTTAGCTATAGCTCCTTTTTTGTATGTTGGTTTTGATACAATTCCCCAGTCAGCTGAGGAGTTTGACTTCCCCCATGACAAGTCATTTAAGCTTATGTTTTGGGCAATTCTCATTGGAGCCTTAATGTATACTGTAGTTACTGTGGGTACTGCCATTGCTTCACCATGGCAACAATTGCTAGCTACCGAGCCAACATGGGCCACCGGTCAGTCCATGCAGGAGACTTTGGGTAACTGGGGCCTCATGTTCTTATCCCTTTCCTTGTTAATGGGTATATGTTCAGGGATTAACGGGTTCTTTATGGCCACAAGCCGCCTATTGTTTAGTATGGGACGGGCAAGGGTTATTCCTAAATTCTTTACAGATATACATCCTAAATATCAGACCCCTTATAAGGCGGTTATATTTACTTTGATTCTATCCATAACAGCTCCCTGGTTTGGTAGACAAGTTGTTATCTGGATTGTGGATATGGCTGCAGTAGGGACAGCAATAGGTTACCTGTATACATGTCTTTCCGCCTACCTTGGCTTTAAGTATAGTCCTGATTTAGAAGGGGCTTCGAAAGGGAAATCCGTGGCCTTACTTGGGACTTTTTTCTCACTAGTCATCCTCGGACTGTTGATTATACCGGGGTCACCGGCCTTCTTAACGCCACCTTCTTGGATTGCATTGGCATCATGGATAGCCATTGGAGTATTCTTCTACATGACAATGGTAAAAGAATACCTACAAATACCTAAGGCAACACTTGACCATCTGGTTTTTGGAGATTCTAAAGTAGAAGATGTTATTGAGAAAAGTGCATAACTTTGAAGTAAAATAATTAACTGTACAAGGATATTGTGTCAGTGTAATTGGGTTAAGATAAGTGCCAGCACTTATCTTAACCCAGGGTAAAATAGAAAGTAATACAATCATTATTGTTCAATTTTATTCCAACATTAGTCAAGGATATTAAGTAATAATTTCTTTGTAATAGATTTTTCTTTTAACGTTGACTTATAGGCGACAACTTAATATAATCTATAATAGCTGGTACGGACGTCATGATGTTTATGTAAGTTGCATATTATTACATTTTATCAATCTACCACTACTGGAACGAATGGAGGGCAACCAAGTGATCATAGGTGTACCTAAGGAAATAAAAAACAACGAAAACAGAGTAGCCATTACTCCTGCCGGTGTTGAAGCCATATTAAATTACGGGCATAAAGTGGTAATCGAACAAAATGCCGGTTTAGGCAGTGGTATTACCGACGAGGAGTACATTGCGGCAGGCGCGGAAATGCTGTCGGAACCAAAGGATGTTTTTAATGCCGCTGATATGATTATGAAAGTTAAAGAACCTCTACCTGAAGAATATGACCTGTTCAAAGACGGACAAGTTTTATTTACCTACCTGCACCTGGCACCAGAGGCGGAATTAACACAGGCATTGTTAAAGAAAAAAGTTGTGGGCATTGCCTATGAAACCATTCAGCCGGATGACGGTTCACTGCCTCTTTTAACTCCAATGAGTGAAGTAGCAGGCCGGATGTCCATTCAGGTCGGCGCTCAAATGTTGGAAAAACCAAAGGGCGGCAAAGGCGTACTTATGGCCGGTGTACCTGGAACATATCCGGCAAAAGTTACCATCGTAGGTGGCGGTATTGTTGGTACCAACGCTGCCAAAATGGCAATAGGCCTGGGCGCTGATGTTACTATACTTGATAAAAACCCAAATCGCCTGCGTTACCTTAATGATATTTTTGGTCCTCGTTTAAAGGCCATTATGTCCAATAGCTATAACCTTAAAGAAGCTGTTTCTGAGGCCGACCTCGTCATCGGTGCCGTATTAATTCCGGGAGCAAAGGCCCCTAAGGTTATTAAAGAAGAGATGGTCAAGGATATGACACCCGGTTCCGTTATTGTTGACGTAGCTATTGACCAAGGTGGCAGTGTGGAAACAGTAGACAGGATCACCACCCACGCTGAACCTACATTCGTTAAGCACGATGTTGTACATTATAGTGTGGCTAACATGCCCGGTGCTGTAGCAAGAACCTCCACATTTGCTTTGACCAACGCAACATTACCATATGCCATTGCCCTGGCCAATAAAGGTTATGAGGCAGCAGTGCGGGAAGATATTGGCCTGGCCCGCGGTGTAAACGTCATTGATGGTAAAGTAACCTACAAAGCAGTTGCTGAATCCTTAAGTTTAGAATACACACCACTGGATAAAGTTATTGATATTCCAGCTGATATCAAGTCACACATTGCTTAATTCAATGGTTTCCAGTTATTAAAAAAGGAAGGATGACGCAATGATGGAGGCCAAGGGTACCTGGAAAGTGAAAAAAGGCCTGGCTGAAATGTTAAAAGGTGGGGTAATTATGGATGTTACCACACCGGAACAAGCAAAAATTGCTCAAGAAGCCGGAGCATGCGCTGTTATGGCCTTGGAGCGCGTACCAGCAGATATTAGGGCAGACGGTGGCGTAGCCAGAATGGCCGATCCGGCAATAATATTGCAAATTATGGATGCAGTTACCATACCGGTAATGGCAAAAGCCAGGATAGGTCACTTTGTGGAAGCCCAAATATTAGAAAACCTTGATCTTGATTATGTTGATGAAAGTGAAGTTCTGACACCTGCTGATGAAGCAAATCATATCGACAAGAAGTCATTTACTGTACCATTTGTATGCGGAGCCCGAAACCTTGGAGAGGCATTGAGGAGAATAGCTGAAGGTGCAGCTATGATTCGTACAAAGGGTGAGGCCGGCACAGGGAATGTAGTAGAAGCTGTTAAGCATATGCGTAAGATAATGGAAGAAATTAGGCGTGTCCAAGGTATGCCTAAAGATGAGCTTATGGCTGCAGCTAAAGAAATAGGAGCCCCATACGAATTATTGGTACAAATTGCCGAGGAAGGCTGTTTGCCCGTGGTGAATTTCGCAGCCGGCGGTATTGCCACACCCGCGGATGCAGCTTTAATGATGCAATTGGGATGTGACGGGGTTTTTGTGGGATCAGGCATATTTAAATCCGGTAATCCTGCTGAGCGAGCTAAAGCAATTGTTGCTGCAACCACTCATTATAATGACCTTGAAATATTAGCAGAACTTTCAAAAGGCCTGGGAGAGGCAATGAAAGGTATGGAGATTTCATCCATTTCCCCTGAAAATAGATTACAGGAACGCGGTTGGTAAGAAAGGAGGACAAATATAAATGTCATGTAAATGCTGTGCAAATAACAATGAGATAGTCAAAATGGACCGGGATCACGTGTGGCACCATATATTTCAGCATAAGATTTTTGAAAACCAAGATCCCTTAGTAATAGTTGAGGGAGACGGTTGCATGGTTAAGGATATCCAGGGTAGGGAATTTTTGGATGCCGTTTCCGGTGGAGTATGGTGTGTAAATGTTGGATATGGCCGGGAATCCATCGCTAAAGCTGTTTACGAACAATTAAAGCAGATGCCCTACTATGCCATGACTGCCGGCAATATTCCAGCCATAAAACTAGCTGATAAAATGACTTCCTTATTACCTAACCTGCAGCGAGTGTTTTACTCCAACAGTGGTTCGGAAGCCAATGAAAAAGCGTTCAAAATGTCAAGGCAATATTTTCGGATGAAGTATCCTGAAAAGGACAAGTATAAAATAATATTTCGTGAGCGTGACTACCATGGTACTACCATCGCAGCATTAAGTGCAACAGGGCAGCCGGAAAGGAAAATGGGATATGAACCCTTAGTTCCCGGTTTTATGGGTATCCCCCCTGCTTACTGTTACAGGTGTGAATTTGGTAAGACATATCCTAATTGCGACATTGACTGTGCCCGGGCGCTTGAGCATGTGATTAAGACGGAAGGCCCGGATACGGTGGCTGCAGTTATCGTTGAGCCCATTACAGCCGGCGGCGGTATCCTGGTGCCGTGCGACGATTACTTCAAGGTATTGCAAGAAATTTGCCGCAAGTACGAAGTACTGTTGATTATTGACGAGGTTGTTTGCGGTTTTGCTAGAACAGGCAAGTGGTTTGGCCACCAGCATTGGGATGTAGATCCGGATATGATTACCATGGCTAAAGGTATGGCCAGTTCATATATGCCTTTGTCCGCAACGGTTACCAAGCAAGGAATATTTGATCAGTTTTTGAATGATCCCGGTGATAAGATGGGGTATTTCAGAGATATTAGCACTTATGGAGGTAGTGCGGGTGCGTGTGCCGCCGGTCTTGAGAATATTAGGATAATGGAAGATGAAGAACTATGCAAGCGCAGTGAAAAGATGGGCAACTATTTGATTGAAAGTTTAAAAGAACTGGAAAGTATGTCCATGGTCGGTCAGGTGCGTGGTAAAGGTTTATTTGCCGGTGTGGAACTTGTTGCAGATAAAAATACCAAAGAACCGGCAGATGAAGCTGTTATCGCGAAGGTCAACGGTGAAGCAGCCGCACAAGGCGTATTGCTAGGCAAGATGAACAGAAGTGTTCCGGGGCGCAACAATATAATTACTATGGCGCCGGCGCTGACGATCAGCAAAGAAGAAATCGATAGAATCGTTACCACTCTGCGGAATGCATTAGAAAAAATTTAAGAGTAATAAAAAACTAACTATACAATTTATTATCTTGCTATATACAAAATTATTTAAAATATGGAGGTTGCCTCAATGTCAAAAATAAAAATGACACCCAGTGAAGCTATTGTAGAAACTCTATTAGCTGAAGGAGTAGATCACGTAACAGGCATTGTTGGTTCAGCATTTATGGATATGCTCGACCTGTTCCCCACAGCAGGTATTGATTTTCTGCCTGTACGTCATGAACAAAGTGCCGGGCACATGGAAGACGCATATACCCGGGTAACCGGTAAAGCCGGTGTGCTCACCGGGCAAAACGGCCCTGGGATTACCAATATGGTAACATCCGTGGCAGCAGCGAACATGGCGCATACTCCTCAGGTTATTATTTCGCCATCTGCCGGCACCCCAACCATAGGCTGGGACGGCTTTCAGGAGTGCGATCAGGTATCTGTATTTAAAGCCATCACTAAAGCAACAGTACGGGTTCCCCATCCTAAGAGAGCAGCGGATTGCTTGAGAACTGCTTTCCGGATTGCTTATGCCGAGCGCGGCCCTGTACTTTACGATATTCCGCGTGATTACTTCTATGGTGAATGCGAAGAGAGGATGCTGCAGCCACACCAGTATCGTGTTGACCAGCGTGGCTGTGGTTCCCTAGAATCTTTGGATCAAGCAGCTGAGCTGTTGGCTAACGCCAAGCGTCCGGTTATTGTATCCGGTAGGGGTGTCGTAGACACCGGCTCCATTCCCATTGTGGCCAAAATCGCTGACCGTCTGACAGCTCCCGTTGCGGTAACTTATCTGCATAACGATGCATTTGACTGTGAACATGATATGTGGGTAGGACCTATCGGTTACATGGGTTCCAAGGCAGCGATGCACACCATGGCAGAAGCCGATGTGATTCTGGCTATAGGTACCAGACTTTCAGTATTTGGTACTCTGCCGCAGTACGACATTAACTACTTCCCGGAAGATGCCAAGATTATTCAAATTGACATTAATCCAAAGCATATCGCCCGTACTCACCCGGTGGAAGTTGGCATTATCGGCGATGCTAAAGAAGCAAGCAATGAAATCTTTAAGCGCCTGGAAGTTAAGATACCTGAACCCAAAGTCGACGAAGACCGCCTAGCAAAAATTAAAGCCCGCCAGAAAGAATGGGAAGAAGAAATTGTAAGTACAGCCATGGTTGACGGTAACCCCATCAACCCACGCAGAGCGCTGCTGGAAATCTCCAGAGCAATGCCTAAAGATGCTATCTTGACAACTGATATCGGTAACGTGTCTTCTACAGCCAACAGTTACTTTAAGTTCACCGGAAATGGCATGCATGTTGCGGCTCTGACCTTCGGTAACACCGGTTTTGCATATCCGGCTGCACTTGGAGCGCAGCTCGGACGGCCTGAATCGCCGGTTGTTGCTATCATCGGTGACGGTGCGTGGGGAATGAGCTTGCACGAAGTTAGTACCGCTGTTGAGCATAACTTGCCTGTTATCGCCTGCGTATTCAGAAACGGCGCGTGGTGCGCCGAGAAGAAGAACCAGGTAGACTTTTACAATAACCGTTTCGTTGGTGCTGACATCCCCAATCCCGAAAGCTTTGTACCTGTTGCTAAAGCTATGGGTGCTGAAGGAATTAGGGTTGATAATCCTAATAACGTTAGAGAAGCCTTCGAACATGCAGTAAAGCTGCGTAAACCTACCGTTCTGGAGATAGCAGTGGACGGCACCCAACTGGCACCTCCGTTTAGAAAGGATGCCTTGGCTTTGCCTACTCGTTATTTGGATAAATATGCCCATACTGACCATAGAAATTGGTAAACAGTACTGACACCACCCCTTAGATATAGTATATGGGACAGGGAAAATTCTCTTGTCCCATATACACCTAAAAACTTTTATCAATTCACACTATGGTCTTTATAATAATAGTTTATTGATTTTGGGGCTGAAGACTAAAAGTAAAAGTTACCTCGTTTTATTGCATTTAAATAGGAGTGAATATGAGTTGGAATTTGGTAAACTAAAAGACTATATTAATGGAGAATGGATTGAAGAAACCGGAGCAGAGTTTCTTAAAGTTTATAACCCGTCAACCGGTGAGGAAATCGGGGAAGTGCCAATTACACCTACAGAGAAGGTAGAAGATGCTATTGCTGCCGCGAAAGAGGCATTCAAAAGTTGGCGCAATGTTTCCATGGGCAAAAGAATGGAATATTTATTCAAGCTTCGTGACGGATTGATGGCAAGAAAAGAAGATCTGGCTCAATCAATAGCTACTGATCAAGCTAAGCATATAGCTGATGCAAGAGCTGAAGTGGAACGTGCAATTCAGCTTACAGAAACTGCATGTGGAATTCCAATGATGATGCGCGGTGATAAAATTGAAGTCAATTCAAAAATTGATGGTGAAGTAATCCGCCAGCCTTTGGGAGTTATTGGAGCTTTAGCACCGTTCAACTTTCCTGCTTTAGTATTCGGATGGTTCGTTCCATTTGCTATTGGGACAGGGAATACTATGGTATTTAAAGCCTCAGAGCAATCTCCGGTATTTATGCAAAAAATAATGGAGATATTTGAAGCTATTGGACTGCCTGAAGGGGTATTTAACCTTGTAAATGGTACTAAGCCAGTAGTTGAAGCTCTGCTTAACAGCCCTGCAATTGAGGCAATGGCTTTTGTAGGATCAACCCCAGTAGGAAAAATAATTGCCGAAGGAAGCGCCAAAACCGGTAAGAGAAGTATGGTTTTGGCAGGGGCAAAAAACACTTTGCTTGTCGCCGAAGATGCCAACATGGACGGCTTTATTGAAAACTTCATTAATTCCTGTTATGGCGCGGCAGGGCAAAGATGCATGGCGGGAGCCAATGTTGCAGTGGTAGAGGATATTTATGACTCTGTTAAAGAAAGAATGGTTGAAGCAGCAAAAAATGTAAAAGTTGGGGATGCAAGAGACGAAAAAGTATTTATGGGGCCGGTTATCTCTAAACAATCCCAAGCAAGAGCACACAAATATATCGATTTAGGTATTGAAGAGGGAGCAAACTTGGCTCTGGACGGTCGTGACATTGAAGTCCCGGATAAAAATAAAAATGGTTATTTTGTAGGCCCAACGATCTTGTCTGAAGTAACCCCGGATATGAAAGTAGCTATCGATGAAATTTTCGGGCCTGTAGTATCTTTAATTAAGGTTAAAGATGTTAATGAAGGGATAGCATTTATTAACAGCTCTGAATTTGGTAATGGTGGATCTATCTTTACTGAGAGCGGTCAATATGCACAGAAGTTTTTACGTCAAGTAGACTCCGGTATGCTGGGGGTTAACGTTGGTGTGCCGGCATCAATGCCGTACTTGCCCTTCGGTGGAGACAGGGCGTCCCTGTTAGGTAGCCGTATTAAAGCGCAGGGACAAGATGCTGTTGATTTCTTTACTAAACGTAAGGTTGCCACTGTCCGTTATTATGGAAAGGCTAATAGCAGCAATGATTCAAAAGGCAGCTGTTGTACGCTTAAGTAAAATTTAGGACAATATCTCTTAATTTATATTTATAACTTTTTGAGGTGCGCAAATGATTAATTGTACTAATAAAAATACTCTAAATCTGAATGCCGACAAAAAAAGCAGCTTAAAATCGAGCCTAGGCCTCAATAGCATGGAAAGTATGATTATTAAGGGAGTAGGTTACAAAGAACATTATCATAAGGGGCAAGTGATATTTGCCGCTGGTGACAAAGGTGATCATGTATACCTTATTGAGAGCGGATGGGTAAAGGTATATAGGATTTCCGCTGAAGGCAGGAATGTTTCGGTGGGTATTCGAAACCCTGGAGAATTAATGGGTTTAGCAGATGTAATGCTGGGTGAAGACAGAAAATGTTTTTCCGGTGCCATTAGTAGCGTATCATTGTTAGTGATACCTGAACAAGAATTTAAAAAATTGATGGACCGTCATCCTACTTTAGCCAAAAAGGTGATCAAATTACTCAGCGCACGGCTATGTGAGGCCGAGACGCTAGTCCAAGGGCTGGTTTGTAGAGAAGCTTCCAGTAGATTAGCCTTATTTCTTATGAATTTGTGTGAAAAAATGGGTGAGCAAACCCAAAACGGGATCAGAATTAATTTACACCTTACTCACGAAGAAATAGCTAATATGGTGGGGACAACCAGGCAAACAGTTACTTCTTTAATTAACATTTTTAAACAGGAAAATATTGTTATTTATGAGGGTAGGGCAATACGCATTATTCATCCTGATAAGCTATTAAATTGGGTTATTTAAGCAGAGATTTTTTGGGGCGATGGTCCACTAGAGTAGAAAAAAATTAGACGAATTAACATAAACATGGTACTATATTGGCAAGTACCAGCAGACATTCAATGTTAAGATTTATTATTCAACTATCTAAAAAAATAGAAGTTTTCACGGGGAGCCCATAATTTGGGCTGAGAAAGGACTAGTGAGTACCTGACCCAGAGAACCTGATCGGGGTAATGCCCGCGTAGGGAAGGTTATTCGATTTTATGGCGCACCTTGTCTACGAGGTGTGTCTTTTATTTTTTTGACGAAAATAAATTTTCATTCTAGTTTATGTATATGGTTCATGTGAGTTTTAACGGGATGAGCGGAGTAAAAGGCTTTGCATGTGAGGCTTTGGGGTAAACAATTTTTTTAGACAGGATTAACAGGATATACAGGATTGCTAAAAAAATACAAAAATACAATCGAAAGTCTTTATCACCTAAACAGAGCTTATGGACCAGTCCAAAATATTTCATTCTAGTTTGTGTATATGGTTCATGTGAGTTTAGACAAAAAATGAAGGGAGAACTATAAATGACACAATTGGAAGCAGCAAGGCAGGGCAAGATTACCGAGGCTATGGAACAGGTGGCGAAAGAGGAAAACCGGGACCCCGAATTTGTAAGAAAGGGTATAGAAGACGGAACCATCGTTATTCCCTGTAATAAAAACCATGCCGGTTTAAAGCCCCTGGGTGTGGGGGCGGGGCTTAGAACCAAAGTCAATGCTAATATCGGTACCTCCACCGCCTATCCGGACCTGCAGGAGGAAGTGGCCAAACTCCGTACTGCTGTTGAAGCAGGCGCTGACAGCGTTATGGACTTGAGCACCGGGGGGGACCTGGACAAAAATCGCCGGGCCATAATAGAAAATTGTCCGGTTATGGTGGGTACGGTCCCCCTTTATTCGGCCATGGTTGATGCCCAGGAAAAACATGGTGCCATGGTAAGCTTAACGGCAGACGATTTGTTTCGGGGTATTGAAAAACATGCTGCCCTGGGTGCCGATTTTCTTACTGTGCACTGTGGTGTTACCCGTCAAGTTGTAGAGACACTTAAACAGCAGGGGCGCCTTGCGGACATTGTGAGCCGGGGGGGATCCTTCATTACCGGCTGGATGTTCCACCACGGGAAAGAAAACCCCCTTTATGAACAATATGACCGTTTGCTGGATATTTGTCTTCAATATGATGTCACCCTTAGTTTGGGTGACGGGCTGCGCCCCGGCTGTTTAAGTGATGCTACCGACCGTGCCCAAATTGCTGAATTAATCGTACTGGGCGAACTGGTTGAGCGTGCACGTAAGGCAGGAGTTCAGGTAATGGTAGAGGGGCCGGGGCATGTGCCGCTGGACCAGGTAACAGCAAATGTACAACTGCAAAAGAGCCTTTGTAAAGGTGCACCCTTTTACGTGCTGGGGCCGCTGGTAACGGATGTTGCACCGGGGTATGACCATATAACGTCAGCAATAGGTGGTGCCGTGGCCGGCATGGCCGGGGCAGATTTTTTATGCTACGTCACCCCCGCCGAACACTTGGGGCTGCCCACCGAGGAAGATGTGCGGGAGGGCGTAATGGCCTGCCGCCTGGCAGGCCATGCTGCGGATGTAGCAAAAGGATTACCCGGAGCTATTCAGTGGGATCACCAAATGTCTGAAGCCCGCAAGGCCTTGGACTGGGGCAAGCAGAAGGAGTTAGCTCTGGACCCGATAAAATTCAGCCGTTACCGGGAGGGCAGGAACTCTGAAGACACAGAGGCCTGCACCATGTGCGGTGATTATTGTGCCATGCAGATAGTAGAGCGTTATCTCGGTAAAACCGGACCCTCGTGAAAAGCTTCTTGAAAGGGGACTTAGCTCATGAAAATTGCACTAACTATAGCAGGTTCCGATTCCGGTGGCGGTGCCGGCATCCAGGCTGACTTGAAAACATTTGCCGCCCATGGTGTCTACGGTGCCTCTGTGATTACGGCAGTTACCGCTCAAAATACAACAGGTGTAAAAGGGGTAATGGAAATAGAACCCTCTTTCGTGGCCCTGCAGATGCAGGCCGTTTTGGAGGACATGGATGTCGCTGCCGTCAAAATCGGTATGCTGTCCGGCTCTGAAATAATAAGGAATGTGGCTTTAACCTTGCAAGATTACCCGCATATACCGGTGGTACTGGACCCGGTCATGGTAGCCAAAAGCGGCGACCACCTTTTGCAGCCCGAGGCCAGGCAGGCTTTGATTGACCACCTGTTTCCACTGGCCCAGGTAGTCACCCCTAATCTGCATGAAGCCGGGGTTATTACCGGTTTTCAGGTACGAGATATGGAAGGCATGCAGGAGGCGGCCCGTCTAATCAAATCAATGGGTACCGGCTGCGTACTGGTTAAAGGCGGCCACCTGCAAGGGGATGCAGTGGATTTGTTGTTCGATGGTACCGGGTTCGTTACTTTCTCGGCCCCGCGCCTTTCCAATTGTAATACGCATGGCACCGGGTGCACTTTTTCATCCGCCATTGCCGCTAACCTGGCCGGGGGAACGGAACTTAAAGACGCTGTCCAAAAGGCTAAAGAATACATTACCGGCGCCGTTGAAAATGCTTTCCCCGTGGGCAAAGGAGTAGGCCCCACCAATCATTTTTTCAATATAAAACACCGGGGAGTGTGATGCAGTGAAGATAACGGTAAATGGTGAGCAGCGAAATTTGGATCAAAAAGTATCCTTACATGAGTTTTTGGAGCAAAACAAAATTAATTTAAATGTAGTGGTTGTGGAACATAATTACCACATTTTGGACAGGGAAAAGTGGAAAGACATAGCCCTTAAAGACGGTGACAACCTGGAGATCCTGCAATTTGTGGGGGGAGGTTAATAAATGACTGATAAACTTAAAATAGGGGAGCAAGAGATAACTAATCGTTTTTTTACCGGCACAGGGAAGCACTCAAATGATAGTATCATTCCTCAACTGGTTCACGAGTCAGGCATAGAAGTTGTTACAGTGGCACTGCGCCGGGTGGACTTAACATCACCCGAAGAAAATATTTTGCATCATATACCTAAAGGCTGTATTCTGCTGCCCAACACATCCGGGGCCAGAAATGCCGAAGAGGCGGTACGTATTGCCAGGCTGGCACGAGCCTGTGGTTGTGGCGACTGGATAAAAATTGAGGTTATTAGGGATAACAAATATTTACTGCCGGACAATTACGAAACAGCAAAGGCTGCCGAGATGTTAGTAAAGGAAGGGTTTGTGGTTCTACCTTATGTGAGCCCGGATTTGATGGTGGCCAAGGATTTGGAAAATGCCGGTGTTGCTGCCGTGATGCCCCTGGGTGCGCCTATTGGTACTAACCGCGGTCTGCAAACTAAAGAGATGGTTCGTATTTTAATTGATGAGATCAACCTTCCTATCATCGTGGATGCCGGTATCGGGCGGCCTTCAGAGGCAGCTGAAGCCATGGAAATGGGAGCGGCGGCGGTGCTGGCCAATACTGCGGTGGCTACGGCATTGGATCCTGTTAATATGGCCAAGGCCTTTAGCATGGCTGTGGATGCCGGGCGCAGGGCATATTTGTCCGGCCTGGGCCCCATTAAAACAGAGGCTGAAGCCAGTTCGCCCCTTACCGGTTTCTTATCTTAAACTTTTTCTGGCTTCAACCGGATTACGGGGCTTTTGAGGAAAGGGGGAATAAAAATTAGTTTTTACCACACTTATGAGAGAATGAAGGATTTTGACTTTAAAATTTACTGGGATGGTCTTGGCGATGCAGATATTCAGAGAGCTTTGTCCAAAACCACCATCAATGAAATGGATTATTTGACTCTTTTATCTCCCCGGGCTTCCAACTACCTGGAAAAGATAGCCCAGAAAGCACACCGGCTAACCATACAGCACTTTGGGCGAACCATGCAGCTTTTTACACCTATGTACCTGTCCAATTTCTGCAGCAATCACTGTGTATACTGCAGTTTTAGTGCCAGGCATAATTACATGCGTAAAAAACTTACCCTTGAACAGGTGGACGTGGAGGCAAAGTATATTGCGGCAACCGGGCTCAAGCACATCCTTATTTTAACCGGCGAATCACCCAAACACAGCCCGGTTTCTTATATCGAGGATTGTGTAAAGGTATTAAAACGTCATTTTGATTCCATATCCATAGAGATTTATCCGATGGAAATGGAAGATTATAACCGGCTTGTGGATGCAGGGGTGGACGGCCTTACCGTTTTCCAGGAGGTATACAACGAAGAAACTTATCAGCCACTGCACCCCCGGGGTCCCAAAAAGAATTACCGGTTTCGCCTGGATACACCGGAGCGCGGCTGCCGGGCCGGTATGCGCAATGTTAATATAGGCGCTCTGCTGGGCCTGGAAAACTGGCGCCAGGAAGCCTTCTTTACCGGGCTGCATGCAGATTACCTGCAGGATAATTACCTGGATACCGAAATCAGTGTGTCTATACCCAGAATAAGGCCTAATGTAGGAGGTTTTACACCTAAGTATGATGTGCAAGACCGCCATCTTGTGCAGGTCATTTTGGCCCTACGCTTGTTTATGCCCAGGTGCGGTATAACCCTCTCCACGCGAGAAAGCCCGGACCTGCGTGATAACCTGGTTCAGCTGGGGATTACCAAAATGTCAGCCGGGGTAAGCACAGAAGTGGGTGGGCATACCGAAGACAGTTCCGGAACCGGGCAGTTTGAAATATCTGATCAGCGAAGTGTGCCGGAAATAAAAGAGATGCTGTTGGGTAAAGGATATCAGCCCGTATGCAAAAACTGGGAACCGCTGGACGGAGCTGCAGGCTGGTGAATAATTTCTTTAACGAAGCATTAAAAGATTGCCTGGGCCTGGCCAACTGGCGCAAGGTTCAGCAGATAAAAGTAGGCATTGCCGGGGCCGGTGGTTTGGGCTCCAACTGTGCTCAGCACCTGGTGCGCTGTGGGTTTAAACATCTGGTGCTGGCCGATTTTGACCGGGTGGATTATTCCAACCTGAACCGGCAGTTCTTTTTCCATGAACAAGTTAATCTGTTAAAGGTCAATGCCCTTCAAAGTAACTTGCAACAGATTAACCCGGCTGTGGAAATAGAGGTAGTACCGGAAAGACTAAATAAAAACAATATGGCAGAAGTGTTTGATCGATGCCAGGTGGTAATTGAAGCCCTGGATAATGCTCAATGCAAGCGAGAACTGGTGGAAGTATTTATTAACACCGGCAAGCTATTGGTTACTGCCTCCGGCATTGCCGGCTGGGGAAAAAGCGATGACATTAGAGTGCGCCGGGTTAGAGATAATTTTTACATTATAGGAGATATGGTTTCGGAAGTGGGAAAAAATTGCCCACCTGTTTCCCCCAGGGTAAACATTGCAGCAGCTAAGCAGGCTGATGTGGTGTTAAGCTGGGTTTTAGGTGGAGGAAGTATTTAATGACAGCCGGCCACTGTAAAACGGAGGTTTTATTTTGCTAAATACAGACATTTACGCCATTACCGCGGAAGAATATTCCCTGGGTCGCTCCAATATTGAAGTGGTTAATGAGCTAGTTAAAGCAGGCATTAAAATTATTCAGTACCGGGAAAAAGAAAAGAAAAAGCTTTACCAGTTTGAAGAATGCAAGGTAATCAGGGAAATAACTAGGGCTGCGGGTGTCACCTTTATAGTTAATGATAATGTGGATTTGGCACTGCTGGTTGGTGCTGACGGGGTACACGTAGGCCAGGATGACCTGCCGGTGGAAGAAGTGCGCAGGCTGGTGGGTGATAAAATGATGATAGGACTGTCCACGCACTCACCGGAGCAGGCACGCGATGCCGTTAAGCGCGGTGCCGATTATATAGGTGTAGGTCCTATATTCGCCACCAAGACCAAAAAAGATGTATGTGACCCGGTGGGTTTGGAATACCTGGAATACGTTGCTAAGAATACTGATATTCCTTTTGTGGCCATTGGGGGCATCAAAGAGCATAATCTAAAAGAGGTGAAAGACAGGGGTGCCACCTGCATGGCTATGGTCACTGAAATAGTGGGGGCGCAGGACATTTCGGGCAAGATTAATTCTATTCGAGAGCAACTAAAACCATAAAAATTTATTGCAGTCGGCTGTAGCCCAATTTTGTTGTTAGACTGTTTAAAACCTACCGGCAGATGCCGCTAGGTTTTAGTACACTGGAAAAAAAATACTGAAAAGCGCGCTAAGGGAACTGATTTAGCGCGCTTTTCTTGTGTTGGCCAGTCCAATGGAATATTATTACTCTATATTCATAACCACGTCGTTAACATTGAGATTATCACCAGCACCCACTTTTATTTCTTTAATAACTCCTTCTTTAGGCGCATATATCTTTACCTCCATCTTCATAGCTTCAATGGTGGCAACTTCGTCATTCGCTTTTACCTTTTGTCCTTCGCTTACATCAATCGACAAAACAGTGCCTGGCATGGGTGTAGAAACTTCCATTTAAAAAACCTCCTGTCTTTTATCACTACTTTTAGTTTTTTACTTTAAATAATCTGTAGGATGTATCTTAAATTAATCACCCCCGTCGATGCCTTTTAAAAAAATTAGTGGCTTTAGCCTGCGGCTTTTTTAGAGATTGTGATTTAACCAGTTAAGTAAGTGCTGAAATAAGCGCACCGGCACATACGGCGGTACCAATTACGCCGGCCACATTGGGCCCCATGGCATGCATCAGCAGGTAGTTTTGCGGGTTTTCCTTGGCTCCCATCATGTGTACTACCCTTGCTGCCATGGGAACAGCGGAAACACCGGCTGCACCGATCAGAGGATTTATTTTTTGTTTACTGAAAACATTCATCAATTTGGCCATTAGCACTCCCCCGGCACAAGCAATGATGAAAGCAACAATTCCTATCGTGAAAACACCGATTGTATCCAGCCGGAGAAATGTAGTTGCAGTCATTCTTGACCCTACGCCCAGACCCAAAAGAATGGTAACGATGTTCATCAAAGCGTTGCGGCTGACGTCCGTGAGGCGCTCAACTACGCCGCATTCCATAAACAGGTTGCCCAGCATAAACATGGAGATAAGGGGCGCGGACTTAGGCACTAACGATATAATTATGATACATGCCAATAGGGGGAAGACTATCTTTTCTCCTTTACTGACCATTCTCAGTTGAGTCATCACGATGCTTCGTTCCTGTTTGGTGGTGAGAGCCTTGGCCACCGGTGGAATGATAATGGGGACAAGGGCCATGTAGGAATATGCCGCCACCGCCACCGCGCCCAGCAGGTGAGGCGCCAGAGCATTGGAAAGGAATATGGAAGTAGGGCCGTCTGCGCCGCCGATGATACCGATGGCCCCGGCTTCAGGTAATGTGAATCCCAGCAGCAGTGCGCCAAAAAAGGCCCCGTAAACACCCAGCTGTGCCGCCGCGCCCAATAAAAATGTTTTAGGGTTGGCCAGTACCGGGCCGAAATCCGTCATTGCGCCCAGACCCAAAAAAATGAGTGGTGGTATAAGTTCATTGGAAATACCGTATTTATAAAACATCTCAAACAGACCATGTTCTCCTAATAAACCAGTCAAAGGAAAATTTGCTATAAATACTCCAAAGCCAATAGGTATTAATAACAAAGGTTCTATCTGTTTTTTAATGGCCAGGTAAAACAAAACAAAGGCCACGGCCCACATAATCAAATTACCCGCAGTTAGATGGAACAGTCCCATGCCGGCAAGGTTTTTTGCAATTTGTTCTTCCACGAGAGTGCGCCTCCCTTTCAGATATAGTTCTGAGTGTTAATCCGCCAAGTTCGTTTAACAATGTTGCCCGCGCCTACGGTAACACGAGAAGAATGCTTGCATACCGCATTAAGAATATTGTATACACGATAATGGCTAAAAAATTAGCCCCTAGCGCCGGCGCTTTCTTGTTTCGATTTTCTTTGTTTGCTCTTTCTTTCAAATAATTTGCCTGTAACGATTACCGTTACGCTCAAAAGACATAATACGGCAAATACAGATATAATCCCTGTGATTGCTACAACAATTGCAGAAGACCAATCTACCATGCTGTCACCCCCCGGCACTTTTTTTATAATTATTTAAAAATTCTACCGATTACTAAAATTGTAATTACTTTATCGTTAGCTGGCAACCTTTTTCTTAAATTGTATTATATTGTTTCCATTTTGTTCTTTTTGGTAATGTTATTTTATATTTGTTCTACTTTAGCGCTTTTCTTGTAATCCGGCAGGAAAGAAGGTTAGGGCCCCGAATTTAATTACATGAGTTTAAAATATCTGAATTCGAGTGTAAGGCGGTTGCCATAATTATATAATAAGGTTACCTATCAATCCTCTTAAAGGAGAGACATCTATGCCCTATGAGGACATGGTTGAAAAGCTGGCAGACCTTGTTAGAAACTCCGAGCGGGTTTATGCTTTAACCGGGGTAAGTATAAGTACCGAAAGCGGCATACCTGATTTTCGCAGCTTGGGGCCGGGCTTTTTGGCAAAAATTGATCCGGAGAAATCATTGAGTCTTACTGATTTGCACAGAAACCCTGCGCAATTTTATCAAAAATTTCTAAACCTGTGGTACAGTTTTGTTGATGCCCGGCCCAACCTAGGGCACTTGGCTCTGTCACAGATGGAAAAAATGGGCTTTTTAAAGGGTGTAATCACACAGAATATTGATGGGTTGCATAAGGCTGCGGGATCTAAAAATGTTTGGGAAATACACGGCCACCTGCGCACTGGATACTGCATAAGGTGTAACCACCAGTATTCCCTGCCGGAGATTGTCAGCCAGGTGGAACAAGGTGGTAATCCTCCTTTATGTAAGGATTGCCAGGGAATTATACGGCCGGGGGTGGTGCTTTTTGAAGATTTAATGAGCCCGGACTTTTTTAATGCCCGTTCAGAAATAAACGGGGCTGACCTGTTATTAGTGGCGGGTAGTAAGCTAAAGGTTCAGCCCGCGGCATCTCTACCGTCATTAGTACATAAAGTAGCCATTATAAGTCAGCGTTCAACTACCTGGGATAAAAAAGCGGTGTTGGTGATCAAACGTTCTATCAGTAAAACGCTGGTTGACTTGGTGGACTGCCTGAGAGCAGGTATCTGAAAGGCATCAAAAAGAAGATAAAAACCGGCGTCAGCCGGTTTTTATCTTCTTTTCCTAGTGTTGTTCTTCGTTTTATCTTCCGGCGTTGCAAACATGGGCATGACTTCGGTATTGAATGCAGTCAAACCACTATTGACTTGCTTAACGGCCTCTCTCATACTGTTAACGGTGCCGGTAAGAGAGTTTAGCCTCTCCACGGGGTCAGGGGTATGCGCCATCATTAGTAGGACCATGGCTGCCAGGGGATTGGCAAAGAAATTGGAATTATCGGACATCCGCCACCCTCCTTTTTTAGCTTTAATCCAGAATATGTTTTGCAAGGCGGGATTGCTACCCAATAAGGGGTCAAATTAAAGATAAATGAGGGAAACCGTATCCAAACGGAAAATCCCGATTCCCGGTTTTTTTATCAATAACCTTGCATAAACCGCATTCCCGGGCGATTTATCTGATATGCAGGTTATGTGTTGGTAATGTGTCTTGGCATGAGGTGTTAACTGTACCACCAAACCGTCGCCCATAGTGAGCCTTTTGTCATCCAGCCATAACAGCCTTATTTCGGGGGGAGCGGAATTCTCTCCTGGTAAACTGAAGTTGCACTTCAGCTCATAGCAATGGCCCGGCAGAACTATAATGTCCTGATAAACATATGCTTCTTGCTCCGGATTAAGTCCCAAGCTAACGGCCCGGGTCCCGGTAAGGGCATCGTTCGTCTGAGTGACATTACTTGTTTTCCAGTCAACCGGATTACCGTCATACCATTTGTTATACCCATTGTTGAGCAGCAGTTCTCCACGGAAAAGCATGTTCGGCGGCTCTCTTAAAGTTCCCGGTGAACTTTCCGGCGCCGCCGGGCGGCTGTTTATATCATTGCTGCCGGATTTACGTTTTATTTCATGGTTTTGCCGACGGGATTTTTGCTCTTCTTTAGGTGTTTTTTCGTTCTCCGTGTGATTAATATTCTCATTTTTCGTGGTGGTAATTTTCTCCGCCTCACATTTTAATTGCAGATCTACTCCCCAGGGAGGCGGAACCTTTTTTTCTGCTTTCCACGGACTTTGCCAGATAATTTGATTTGTAGCGCTTTGGGGTAATTGTTCTTGTGCTCTGTCAGCCGTCTTTTGTGCATTATTGTCATCAGGTGGTTCTTCGGGCTGTACGAGTTCATAGGTCAGAGATTCACTGTTTCCCTCTTCATCCTCTTCTAACAATGTATATCCCCACAAATTGTAGACACGATCACTCCTTAATCAGTAAAGACACTAATGAAAGCCCACCTAACTTATCTATCCTCTAATCCTGCAATCCTGTCAAAAAACCTTTTAAATCTTTAAACCTTAGACAGGATTACAGGATAAAACAGGATTAAAACCTTGGGTATTTCTTGAGGCCACTGAAAATGTGGTTCTCCTAGAGTTCAGTGGAGCAGTTGGATAAAAAAAAGGAACGAGATCTGTCTGCAAAGACAGATCTCGTTCCTTTTTAATCTGTTTTTAGACCCGCTTTGCCCCAC
>VENG01000009.1 GCA_009711705.1 Bacillota bacterium | reverse complement strand
AGAATGTGCTATTGTGCAAATGGCTATTATCAATTACCGGATTTATGTGCAAGATTATCATGGTTGGCAGACATTCTATGCCGGTTGTTTGTGAAAAACGGATGCCGTTTTAATTTGCAAAATCACACCTAGTGGAGAACAGCAAATTCATTTATTCACCAGACAAGCCATCCCAATGGTATGGGACTTTGTTGAAGGAAACGTTCTTGGAAAGAAAGCAATATGTTGGAGTAACTCGATTAAAATCACTTGTAACGCTATTGAAACCGTAATAGTAAAAAAAAATAGTTCGGGAACAGTATTACAACTTGACGTTGCTAGCGATGCACCATATAGCAAAGGAATTGTTGTCAGTACTGACCCGCCATATTACGACAATATTGGCTACGCGGACCTAAGCGATTTTTTTTATGTATGGTTACGGCACTCTATTGGTTCCATATTTCCC
The DNA here is from genome assembly GCA_009711705.1 of Bacillota bacterium. Taxonomy (GTDB): domain Bacteria; phylum Bacillota; class Desulfotomaculia; order Desulfotomaculales; family VENG01; genus VENG01. Next base: position 87,512 of record VENG01000009.1, on the reverse strand, counting down.
GATATATGCAGTACCTTACTTGCTCCCAAAATACCGGAACTTGTTGCCGCCCCAGAACGTTTTGACAACGACAAAGAAGCAGCCAAAAGACATTTTCTTGCTGGTTTTTGCAAAGCGTTTAAACTTTTAAAAGATAAGATTAACCCAAATTTCCCCCTTACAGTATATTATGCTTTTAAGCAATCCGATGACGAGAATGATAAATTTGAAACAGAATCTGTATCAAAAATCACACTTACTACTGGTTGGGAAACAATGCTTGAAGCATTAATTACAAGTGGGTTTCAAATTACAGGAACTTGGCCAGTTAGTGCATCCTCGGCGTGGCGTTTACGATCAAGAGACTCAAACGCTTTAGCTTCATATATTGTATTGGTTTGTCGGCCACTTCCTGAATCTTCAAAGCTTGCAACTCGCCGAGAGTTTACTGCTGCTCTACGCCGTGAATTACCTATTGCTCTCAGAGCTTTACAGCATGGCAATATAGCACCAGTTGATTTTGCTCAGGCCGCTATTGGTCCAGGTATGTCCATCTATTCGCGTTACTCAAAAGTTTTGGAAGCAGACGGTCGTCCCATGTCCGTTAGAACCGCACTTCAGACCATAAATCAAGAACTTGATGCTTACCTTACTGCACAGGAAGGATATATGGATACTGAAACACGTTTTTGTGCTGCCTGGTTTGAACAATTTGGACTAGAAGGACAAACCTTTGGTGAAGCTGATGTGCTTGCACGAGCAAAAAATACAGCTGTTTCACGTTTAGTTGAAGAAGGTGTTCTTTATGCCGCAAAGGGTAAGGTTAGGTTACTTTCACGCGAAGAACTTAACCAAACCTGGAATCCTGAGACTGACCGTCGAAGAAGCATTTGGATGTGTACTCAGCAACTTGTGCGAGCTTTAAATAGTGAGGGTGAAAAAGAATGTGCCAAACTGGCTTATAAGATAGGTAATCAACTTAGTGAATCAACAAAATCACTAGCTTATCGATTATATTCTATTTCTGAACGGAAAGGTTGGACGGATGAGGCATTAGCATATAATTCGTTAGTAATCTCTTGGCCTTCAATTCAAGAGAAAGTTGCTGAGATAGCTTCTTCCACCCCGATTCAATTAAAGCTTTTCGAATAAGGAGGTGCTTTAGTGATAGATAATTATCAGCTTATAACCAAAGGTTTTCAACTACTAACCGAGGTTTTAGCCCCATATGTGTGCCAGCAATTCCAAAAGAAATTTGGACAACAGCGTTGGTGGCAAAGGGGTGTATTAGACGTACTGCATGATCATCAGAAGAGGGATTTACCTTATGATGGTGACTGGAGTACTTATGTTGATTCTCTAGATGCAGCCAGGTGCCTAATCTTGCTTGATGCAAACTGGGATACGGTGTTTAAGATTCAACTAAGCAGGGAACACCGCAACTGGATTAAGGAACTAATTAACACTCGTAACAAGTGGGCTCATAAAGGTGGCGGTGATATTTCGTCTGATGATGCCTGGAGAGCCCTAGATACCATGGCAAGGCTCCTAGAACATATTGATACTGAAAACACCGAAGCTATCCGTGAGATTGCCCGATTAATACGCTATGGCACTAATGGAGCTTCAACAACAGTAACTAATTTGAATAATTATGAGCCACAGCTAACCAAAGCCCCAGAACAGAATAATGTATTAACCTCTCCACCAAGGCAGGGTTTTCTGCCTTGGAGACTTGTTGTTTCACCCCATCCTGATGTAGCCCAAGGGCGATATCGGCAAGCTGAATTTGCAGCAGACCTTTCCCAAGTCCAAAAGGGTACCGCTGAGATTGAGTACCAGGACCCTGTGGAGTTCTTCGGACGGACATATATCACTGAAGGCATGGCTGGTTTACTTACCCAAGCTATTCTTCGAGTTATAGGCAAAGGGGGAGAACCGATAATCCAACTTAAGACAGCATTTGGCGGTGGCAAAACTCACAGCATGTTGGCCCTATATCACCTATTGCGCGGACAAACCCCTCTAAGCAAAATACCTAATGCCGCAGCTGTATTGAAACAAGCTGACGTTTCAGACTGTCCCAAAGTTAAAGTGGCCATATTGGTGGGAACGGCATTAAATCCCTCTAAGGTGAGGCGTCCGGTTAACTTCCCTGGTATAACCATTCGGACACTATGGGGAGAGATGGCTGCCCAACTAGCTGAGCAGGCCGGTGATCCGAAGTTATATAACATCATAAAGGATGCTGATAAAGCCTCCGTCCCACCGGGATCAGAAACGCTGGCTGAGCTATTTGACGTCTGTGGACCATGCTTGATACTCATTGATGAACTGGTAGCTTATGCTAGGAAAATTTATGGTGCCTCTGGTTTACCGTCTGGAACCTTTGAGGCAGTCTTAACATTCGTTCAGGAGCTCACTGAAGCAGCCCGTCGTAGTAAGAATAGCTTGGTTGTTGCTTCAATACCTGAGTCAGATATTGAGATTGGTGGCGAGGGTGGAAAGAAAGCTTTAGAAGCCATTGAACACACATTTGGACGCATGGAATCAATTTGGAAGCCGGTGGTCGCTGAGGAAGGCTTTGAGATCGTCCGTCGGCGTCTATTCCTTCCTTTACAAGATCTAGCCAGCCAGAATGAAGTTTGCCGGGCCTTTAGTGAGATGTACCGTGAAGATGGCTCAGAATTTCCAACAGAATGCAAGGAACTCGCCTACTTTGATCGTCTAAAATCCTGCTACCCTATACACCCTGAGGTTTTTGATCGGTTGTATAATGACTGGGCTACCCTGGAAAGATTTCAGAAGACCCGTGGTGTCCTGAGGCTGATGGCGGCTGCAATACATGATCTATGGGTACGGCAGGACTCAAGCTTAATGATCATGCCCAGTACAATACCGTTGGATACCGTTCAAGTCCGGGAAGAACTTACACGTTACCTTCCAGAGGGCTGGAACACTGTAATCGAAAGTGACATTGATGGCCCTCGCTCCCTGCCCTACAAGATTGATGTGGAAAATCCTCGCTTTACACGATGCATGGCGGCTCGAAGGGTAGCAAGGTCAATTTTTATGGGCAGTGCTCCATCAGTTAAAGAACAGAACGTACGGGGTATTGAGGATATCCGTGTGCGTCTAGGGGTCAAGCAGCCCGGAGAGCAGATTTCTGTATTCAATGATGCTCTTGGAAAGATGTTAGACAAGCTTACCCACCTGTACAGCAGTAATCAGCGATATTGGTACGATCTTCCCCCCAACCTCCGTAGAACTGTTGAAGATCGTGCTCAACAAGTTGGCCGGGATGAACTCGAAATGGAGATTGAAGGAAGGCTTAAGGCAATCCGGGATCGGGCTGATTTTTCTGGTACTCATAATTGTGTCAGTTCATCATTGGATGTTCCTGACGACCAGAGTGTTCGATTAGTGGTATTGGGACCAGAAAATAGCCATAAAACTGGATCTGATAAAAGCAAAGCGATTACGACGGCCCGTGAGATATTGGAAACCCGTGGTACTGCTCCAAGGATTTACCGTAACATGCTTGCCTTTGTAGCACCTGACAAAGATGTTCTCCCAAGCTTGGAGAGTGAAACCCGTAAGTTTCTAGCATGGAAATCAGTAGTTGATGATGCGGAAGCCTTAAATTTGGATGCTCACCAACGACGTCAGGCCACTGAGAGCTTGAAGAGGAGCACTGAAACTGTTGATTTGCGCATGAAGGAAGCATATTGCTGGTTACTTGTTCCCACCCAAGACGGAGCAAACCCGGTTGAATGGGAGACAACAAGGATTAGTGGCGGAGCAGAAAGTCACATTAAGAAGGCATCTGGGAAAATGAAATCAAGTGAACAATTGATCGTGAGATGGGCGCCAGCCTTGCTCAGAATGGAATTGGACCGCTGGCTTTGGAAAGACCAAGATCATATATCAGTTAGGAAACTATGGGAGTTCATGAGCAGCTATTGTTATTTGCAAAGACTACGGGATGAAGACGTACTTCTAGCCTCTATCAAAGAAGGTATTACCTCAAAAGAGTTTTTCGGGTATGCCCAGGGGGTTACTGATGCTGGACAGTACTTAGCATTGAGTTTAGGAAGGTCAGTGAATGTTGACCTTAGTGGTTATCTGGTTAAGCCTGATGTTGCGGAGCGTCAATTAACGCAGGATACATCAGAGCCACCGCCAAGACCTCCTATGCCACCAGTCGAACCGCCTTCGGAACCACCTGGTGGATACCCACCCCCCGGGGATCCCCCTGTACGTAAGCCAAGGCGCTACTATGGTACAGTTCAACTTGATAGTACTCGGGTTGGGCGAGATGCTGGCAAAATAGCTGAAGAGGTAATACAGCATTTGTCATCTCTGATGGGAACGAAAGTAAAGATAACCATGGAGATTGAAGCTGATATTCCTGATGGAGTACCAGATAATGTTGTTCGGACGGTTACGGAAAATAGTAGAACCCTTAGATTCACCAACTCTGATTTCGAAGAAGATTAAGTTATTTTAAAGAAGAAATATGGATATGGTTGCAACTACGGGATAGCTTAAGCTGGTTAATAGAGTAAACAGTTCATAAGATTAGCCATTACAGGAATTGTAAAGGAAAAGCTGGAGAAATTTGATACTGTGCCCTAATGTTACGATCCCGAGCCACGGCCACAGATTTATGGGCGGTACAATTTAGTGAGTACCGCCCTATAAATATTCATATGCCTCCAAAGGATCTGCTTATTGTAATTCCCCGATATAATTATTTTAAATATAGGGACTAAAAGATTTAATTTTCACTCTGTGCAGGTATTGGAAACCTAGCTTAATTTCCATTTATCCTAACGAACCCACCGTCATCTTATATATATCTTGGAAGGTTAGGAATGGAAGTTTGGAGTAGTTATAACAATAGCAGGAAACCAGGTACAGGGTGTCGTAAAATATCAAGAGCAGCTAAGGTGAAACATAATGCTTGGCTGCTTTCAGTATTTAATAAAGATTGTGGGGAACACCAATGGTAATGCCAAAACAAAAGGAAATAGAGATTCCATTATTGCAGGTGCTCATGGATATGGGAGGCAGCGGTAAACCTTCAGAGATTTACCCCAAAGTTACGCAAAAATTTCCTGAGTTGACTAAGGAAGAGGTTCAACAAACGCTGTCATCAGGGACAAATAAATGGACCAACAGAATTCAATGGGTTAGACAAAAGCTGCCGAATCACTTGCTAAAAGAGCTAAAGATTTTGCAGCAAAGGGAAAACGCAAATATCCCAATCCGTTCCTTAAACGCAGTAATGCAGGCTTTATCCCCAGAAATTGTAAAAATAGAAAGTTATGCAATACCAGGCCGACTTTACGAGCATGGATACCGTGCGGCAGAATGTTAACGGTAAAGCCTGTGGTGTGAAAACCATTACCATACCTAAAATTAAGTCCCATAAAAAGGAACAGATTTCCCTCGTAGATGCCGGACGTATTGGCCACTGGATTCGCTGGGCCATTGACGGCGGTATTTCTTTGTGCCGCACCGACAGTGAATTGGAAGCAGAGCTGACCGGTAATCCCCGGCCGGCAGACTTCATGATCTTGCTGCGTTACAAGGCACACATGGACCTGTACGCCAGGGCTTTAGAAGAGCAGGGCATACCCTTTAGAATTGCCGGCGGTGACGGATTTTCCAATTCTGTCGAAATGGCGGAAGTGCTTAAAATATTAAGGGCCATTATTGACCCTGATGACCCGGTGCTGCTGGTTGCAGCCCTAAGGGGAAGCCTTTTCGGTATCAGTGATAATCAATTATGGCACTTTAAGCAAGCAGGCGGCCGTTTTAACATATACAGTGATATACCTTCTGGCTTAAATGATGATGACAAAGATGTTTTTGAGTGGGCCTTTAACATGTTCCGGCAATTCAGGGAATGGACAATTACTCTCCCGGCAAGTGCTGCCATGCAGAATATTATGCGTGAGCTGGGAATAATTTCTCACGCGCTTACAGGAGAACTGGGCAAGAGCCGTAGCGGGCATCTACTGCAATCCCAAGAGTTCCTTGCTGCCGCCGAACGCAGCGGCATAACTTCATTTTACTCCCTGGTGGAATACCTGACCCTCCTCATGGAATCCGGAGTGGAAGAGGAAATCAACATCGCACCCTGGGAAGACGATGCGGTAAGGTTAATGAACCTGCATAAGGCTAAGGGCCTAGAGGCGCCGGTGGTGTTTCTGGCCAACCCCGGCAAAAATGTAAAGTGGCCACCAACTATGCACATTAACAGAGTGGGGGATAGCACTCCCAGGGGGTACTTCGTTATCCAAAAGCAAAAGTCATTTAACAAAGAGACCCTGGGGCAACCCGTGACTTGGGACCGGTATTGCCAGATAGAACAGCAATACCTGGATGCCGAGGAAACACGCTTAATCTATGTTGCAGCCACAAGGGCCAAAAACCTCCTGGTTGTTAGCACCTACCCGGGCAAACCCGACTTGAGCGCATGGCATCCTTTCAATGGTCATTTCGCGGGTGTTTCAGAGTTAGAAGATGTTTCAGGCACCGATTCAGGCCCAACCGGTGAGGAAGGTATCGAGATTAGCCTGGAGGACTTGGACGAAGCAAAGGGTGGGTTCCTGGGACCGCGGAATCCCATGAATGAACCCAGTTATAATGTTGCTGCTGTTACGGAACTGGTAAAAGGGAAAAGTGGAGGCCCTGCCAGGCAACGGACGGGCCGCGGGCAGTCCTGGGGCCGGGTAATGCACAGGGTTTTAGAAGCCTGCGCTGAAAAGGTTCCCTCAAACCTGGAGCTTTTCGTGGAAAACATCCTTGCCGAAGAAGAAAGGGATGCCGGGGAGAAAACGGAGGTTTTAAACCTGGTCAATGGAATTTTAAAGTCAAGTCTCTGGAAGAGGATGCTAAAAAGTGAAAAGCGCTTTGTAGAAGTGCCCCTTTCTGTGAAGGTGGAAACCGGCGAATACGGTTTTACTACCGAAACGATAGTTTCCGGCGCCATTGACCTGGTTTTCCTAGAAGACGGCGGCTGGGTGCTGGTGGACTACAAGACGGACACGGTGGAAGATAATGATATGTTGGCGGAGCTGGTGGAATATTACACTCCTCAGGTGCAGATGTACAAGAATTTCTGGGAAGAGATGGTTGGAAAAAAAGTTAAAGAGACAGGGTTTTATTTCACTAATTTGAATAAGTTGGTTTTGGTTTAGGGGTATGTGCTTGATTCAGGCCATTGATATTCAATAGGACAGTAAATAGGCTGTCCTATTTTCATGCGCTGTAAAATTCACTTTTGGGGAGGATATTTTACTGAATATATAGTAAATTTAAAAAAATGATATTCATTAGGAGGTTAATAAAAAATGGATTATGCAATTGCCGAAATGGGTAAACCGGTCATAGTTGCCGTACAGGATATGGCTATTACCAACGGAACCGGTATTGTGGCTTCGGTCGACTTTGCTCTGACTGCCGAGGGTGCTCGTTTTGAAATCATACGGAGGTAGTCTGATGAGAGAAATATGGGTTAATAAAAATAGATGCCTGCATTGTTTATCTTGTGTATTGAACTGCGTAGTGGCGCAGTCAGGTAAATTTAATTTGTTGGGAGCAATTAACGAAGTTCCTGCTCCTAAACCGCGCTTGTTTACAGTGTGTGATGATGAGGGAACCTTTCTTCTAATGTGTCGTCACTGTGAAAACTCGCCTTGTTTGGAAGCGTGCATGGCGGCGGCAATAACACGAGATGCAGTTTCCGGTACCGTTGCAGTAAATGAAGACAGGTGTGTGGGCTGCAACATGTGTATTATGGTGTGTCCTTTTGGAGTTATCCGTCAGGACCGGGAGAAAAGTAAAATACTCAAATGTGATTCATGTCCTGATACCCGCCAGCCTGCTTGTGTCCATGCCTGTCCAACCGGTGCTCTGGTCTTAAGCCAGGGTAAGAATTACAGTGATGCCAAGCGTAATAATTATGCGGCTTGCCTCTTAGGTGCCGACGGGGGGTGGGCTGATTGAGGTATCTAATTATTGGCAACAGCGCGGCAGGCCTATTTGGATTGAAGGCTATCAGGGAAACAGACCCGGCAGGTGAAATAGTTTTATTATCGGATGAAAGGGGACCTGCTTATTCCAGGTGTATGACAACGCATTATATTGCTGGCAGGGTCAGTGAAAAACAGATGTACCTTGAGGCTGAAGAGTTTTACCGCCATTTTGATATTGACGCACGTTTTGATACTGCAGTAACAAAGGTGGACCCGGTGCAGCGAAAAATTACATGCCTCAGTGGTGATGATATATCTTTTGACCGCCTGTTAATTGCCACCGGGGCGTCGCCTGTAATTCCGGATATACCTGGAATACACGCTGAAGGTGTTTACACACTGCGGACTTTGGAAGATGCCCGGAGCATTAAACAAAGAGCATTAACGGGTGCTAACGTGGTGGTCTTAGGTGGCGGTCCGGTAGGGTTAAAAACTGCTTATGCCCTGTTGCAGCGAGGCATGCAGGTAAGCGTGGTGGCAAAATCCCCGCAAATTCTTTCTCAATCTATGGATGCCGCTGGTGCTAATTTGATTCAAATCCATTTAGAAGAAAAAGGGATGAGATTTTACCTGGAACAAAACGTAAATGAAATCTTAACGGGCAGCCAGGGGGCTGTGCGGGCAGTTAAGCTTGACGACCACAATGAACTGCCTTGCTCCATGGTAATTGCTGGTAAGGGCGTGCGCCCCAACACAAAATTTTTGGGTGCAGATTTTAAAATAAATAAGGGCATCGTAACCAATAATTATTTAGAAACCAACCAGACGGGGATTTATGCGGCAGGGGACGTTACTGAGACTTTTGATATGGCATTAGGTAATATTAGGGTTAATGCCACTTGGCCCAATGCTGCAGCTCAAGGGCGCCTGGCCGGAAGGAATATGGCAGGTTACCGGGATTGCTACGCGGGGTCCCTTTCGCTTAATTCTCTGGAATTTTTCGGGCTTTGTGCTGCAACAGCCGGCATTTCCAATGCTAAAGGACCAGAATACGAGGTGCTGGAGAGTAAAGATATCCCAGGTAGGCGATACCGCCGCTTGGTTTTCCGCGATCAGTGCCTGGTCGGTTATGTGGCCGTGAATGACGTGGATGGCGTAGGGGCTTTGACGGCGCGTATAAAAGCTAAAGCTCCTGTGAAAGACAAGAAGGCTCTGCTTGCCAGGCGACTGCCAATCATGGGAGACTGGGCATGTAGTGCAGTATAAAGGGGAGACGGCATTTTTACCGCCTCCCTTTTTAGCTTATCACAGTCCCAAAGCAGAGCGCTTTTGCGCAATATGCCGCAGGGCTAGTTCCGCTGCCTTTTCAGGGTCTTCTTCCACGGCAAAGGTGGCACCGACTACGTCCCTTGTACCTTCGGTGAGTAATTCAGTTACTTGTTTGCTGCCTAAGACGGGAGGAACAGTGCCCAAAATGGTATAAATACCAGAGGCCACGGCATAGACGCCTATGGAAACGGCCTTTTCAGACATCCATTCCGGGGCCGCTGCTACTACGGGCAGGTCGCTTATATCCACGTTAAGGGTGTTGGCAATGGCTGCAGCCACAAATAGAATACGACTGATGTCAACGCAGGAACCCATGTGCAAGACAGGTGGTATGCCCAGTGATTCACAAACTGCCCGCAGCCCGGGGCCTGCACCCGCTGCCGCTTCTGGAAGCAGGAGTCCGTCCTTGGCGCTGGCGATCATAGCACAGCCTGTACCAACCACCAGCACGTCTTCCTCAATTAACTGCCGGGCAAATGTCAGGTGACTGTAATCTTGCTTGTACTTTGGATTATTACACCCGACTATCGCAGCAATACCCTTTATGCTGCCTGTTTTTATGGCATCGACCAATGGGGTTAAGGACCCGCCCAATGCCTTTAAGATAGCCTCGGCAGAAAAACCGGCCATGTATTCCATGGTTTCCGAAGGAATATTTACTTTCTCCGTTTTGCGGTTGGGGAAGTTTTCTATGGCCGTGCGTATAATCTTTTTGGCAACCGCCAGGGCATTATGTTCATTCATTTCTATATGTTCAGCGCCCGGGAACTTTGCCTTGGATGAAGTGGAAATAATTTTCGTATGGTAACACCCGGCAACATGAGGAAGTGCAGGCATAATGCACTGTATGTCCACAATCACTGCTTCCACAGCGCCGGTAACTATGGCCAGTTCTTGCTGCAGGAAGTTGCCTGCCAGCGGTACCCCGTGGCGCATCAGGATTTCGTTACCGGTGCAGCACATGCCGCATATATTGATGCCTGCCGCGCCCTTTTTCCCGGCCAGTTCTAACAGTTCCGGGTCCCGGGCCGCGTGAACTATCAGATCAGACAGGGTAGGCTCATGCCCGTGTAAAATAATATTCACCTGGTCATCCCGGAGAACGCCCAGGTTGCTTTCTCCCTTAACAGGTTTTGGGGTCCCAAAAAGTACATCGGACAACTCTGTAGCAATGGTTGAGCCACCCCAGCCGTCACTAAGGGCAGTGCGCAACCCCTGTAAGGCTAGGCTCACGTAGTCATTGTCAACGCCAATGTGTGTGCGGTGCATACTTTCCACAACTTCGCGATCAATGCCCCGGGGAGTGATGTTTAACTTCTCCCAGAGCTCCCTTCTTTTTTGCGGGACACGGTTCACAAAGTCTAAATGTCCTTTGATGCAGCCAAATTGTTCCAGTAAACAGTTTGTAACTTCCAGGGCAATGACCTTCGGGTCTTTACCGTCAATTGAAACCTGCAATTCACCGGCGAGGGCTTTGAGCTTGTTTTCGTCCTTTACAGGATAATCTTTAGCAGTTCCCCGGGCCCACTCATTAAGTGTCATGGCAATACCGCGACCGTGGTCGGAGTGCGCAGCCGCGCCGCTGGCAATAGCCCTTAAAACATTCCTCATTACTATAGTATCGGCTCCGGCACCACATACACCTTCCTGGGGCCCGTCACCAAAAGGATCAATGCGGCAGGGTCCCATGTTGCAGTTCCGGCAGCAGATGCCCAGCTTTCCAAATCCGCACTGGGGCTCCTGGGCTTCCAAACGGTCCCAAACAAGTTTCACATTGTCGGTGGAAGCTTTCTTGATCATAGACAGAGATGCTTTATCTGAACTTTTATCCGACATGAATTCTCTCCCCTTTCAAAAAAAAATAAACAGATAGGTGTTTTCTGTATTCAAATGCCGGTAACAAGACTTCTTGCCGCTTTTTGCCGTACTCCCTCGAGGATGTTACGGTGGTCAAATTTGATAGCGCCGGTAGGGCAGGCTTCTACACAGGCCGGGGTATTTCTGTCCGGACAGCGGTCACATTTGGCTATCACTTTGCTGTTAGGGTAGCGGGTGATTACCCCGAATGGACAGGCCGTTTCACAGGCGCCGCAGCCTAAGCATATGGCACGGGCATGTAATATAAGATCCCCTTCCTTATATAGCGCCCCGGTGGGGCATGCCCGCAGACAGGGCGCATCCTCACAGTGACTGCAATTTAACGGTATATTTTTTGAGAAAGCAGAGCATACAAAAATTCGTTTTCGAGGCGGCAGCGGGTCGTTCAAAACGGATAATAACTCTTTTGTCTCAGAATGTTCAACGGCGCAGGCAATTTCGCACGATTTGCACCCCAAGCATAATTCATAGTCAATAAATATCTCTCTTGGCAAAAATGTCACCTCCTACCATTTTTACTATTGACCAGTACATTTCTTGCCGGGATTTATTTTTCCTGCTAAATCTCAGACTTTTCTGTAAATAGCTAAAAGATCCACCACCTTGATTCTCTTCATAATAATTAAACAGAGCCGGGGTATGTGTTAAGCCCTGGCTCTGTTTATGTGTTTATAAAATGTTGATGCGCTGCCTTCATATAGCTCTGCTAAAGATTTGAGGGTAATAATCCCATCAGAAAATCTTTTATACCAAATCAAAGTCTATTTTGCCCTCAGGTGGAAGCATTACCGTGAAATGCTATAAAGGCCAATGTGTTGCTTGGTTTTGCTGAGTTATTTAATGGGCATTTTTCCATCGTTATTTAACGTGAATAAAACTGTCATACTGCCACAGGAGTTTTACTTCAAATAAGTTCCTTTTTTACTTTTATGTGGTAAAATTTTGTTATCTAAAATGACCTCTTTATTAGGGGTAACTACAATTTTCCTGTAAAGCTCTTCAGTAACCACATTCCTTTCCTCTATACCCATATGGTCCCATAACAAAGGAATGTTTACCAGTTTCTCCAGCCATCCAGCTTTTAATGCCAAAAGAGATTTTTTTTGCCGTAAGAATATTTTGTTTTCTTGCATTATGCTTTTAACTTGTTGAATCTCTTTTGAAGTATGAGTTACGATGTCGATGTAGCAAGATAGTTTACTTTCCTGGTCACTATCGCCTTGCTCTAGCTGTAATTCCTCAGTTAAAGTTTGCTCCAACTTTAAAAAAGGTGAGAGGTAAAGGTGAGCCCATACAGGCCTTTACAAAAGATCAGGTGGCAAGGCTCTTAGAGCAGCCTGACAGGACTACCTTTACCGGCTTTCGTGATTATACGATCTTCCTTTTGCTGTTGGACACCGGAATCCGATTGGCCGAGCTTTGCGGCCTGCGGACTCAGGATGTTGATTTAAAAGAGGGGATGGTCAAGGTCTCAGGTAAGGGCTCAAGCGGTCATGTCCCTTTTTCGACCAGGTGTGCAAGAATACTAGAAAAATATCTTTACTATAGAGACCTAAGGCCTAATGATTCTGACCATTTATTCACCAGTATCCGTGGGACAGCCCTTAGCCGCAGCACTATTCAGGACCAGTTTAAAAAGTACGGCAAAAAGGCTAATATCTTTGACGTACGCGTCTCGCCCCACACCATGCGCCATTATGTAGAGTCAAATATTATGTGGAATGTTTATCGTGCTTCCATTAATATGTAGGATGTGCATAATATCACTCCCCATAATTCATACTTATCCTATCTTTTAAAAAGAAAGGATGAGTTACTTATGAATGATTTACAACCCTTAAGGAATGCTGTTGATGCAGTCCTGAAAATCATGGCAGAAAATCAGTATGCTATAACGACTATTAGAAATCAGAGGGGAACCCTCAACTCTCTTCTTAAATTTATGGAGAGTAATGGGTATACCAATTTTAACGAAGAAGCCGGACTGGCATTTATTAGAGAAAAAACTGGAGTTAAAATGGAAGGGTTTTGGGGACGGGCTGAAAGCAAAACTAATAGGGTCATGAAACCAGTTCAGAATTTACTTTATTACCTTGAAAACGGCGTTCTTAATCACTTTATGCGTTCCCATATAAAGCCATTTGTTTGTCCAATTGCATTTGAGAAGGAATATGATCTTTTCCAGAAAAAGTGCATGGAACGTAACTATGCAGATGCAACAATTTTATGTAACAACAACATCGTACACAGACTGCTTTACCATATGAAGGAAAAAGGAATTAATTCTTCAACAGAAATAACTGCTCGCTATGTGACAGATTTTTTGGGTGCTTTTGCACAATCCAAACCTAGATATGTTGCTACAGTACTTTATGTACTGCGTAATTATTTTAATTTCTTAAAAGAGATGGGATTCATTCAAAATGACTTAGCCGGGTCCCTCCCGCATGTAAGGATTCTGCGCGATGCATTTATACCGCATTCATGGAAAACAGAGGACGTAAAAAAACTACTTGAAGCTGTTGACAGAGGTGGCGCAAAAGGGAAAAGGGATTATGCAATCCTGCTGATGATTGTACGACTTGGACTAAGAGTTAGTGATATCAGAAGGATGAAGATATCTCATTTAAATTGGAACCGCAAATCAATTAATATTACCATGCAGAAAACAGGCCAGCCACTAGAACTGCCTCTATTAGATGATATTGGTTGGGCAGTAATTGATTATTTGAAGAATGGTCGTCCAAAAACAGCTAGCGACAGACTTTTTGTTCGTCACCGTGCACCTTTTGATGCATTTGGAGAAAACGAAAGCTTTTATAGTGAGCTCCATAGTTATATGAAGGCAGCTGGGATTGAAGTGCCTATTGGTGTTCATTGCGGCATGCATTCGCTGAGGAGTACCTTAGCGAGAAACATGCTTGAAGCAAAGACACCACTTCCTGTTATTTCCGAGGCATTAGGACATCAGAGTATCCATACTACCAGTATCTACCTAAAAATTGATATACAGGGATTGAGGAAATGCACCTTAGATCCAGAAGAGGTGCTTCAATGATTAAAGATATCTATCAATGGCACAGTGATATCTCAGAGATGCTGGCGGTATTTCTAAAGGAAAAGAGAATGACAGGATATGCGTACAAGGCGCAGGAAAGTTATTTAAGACGATTCGATGAGTATTATGACAGAAAAGGTTATTCAGGAATTCGTCTCACAAAGCCGATGGTTGATGAATTTATATATGCTGTGCCGGAACAGCCCTCAACCCATTATATAAAAGAGCGTCTTTTACGTGATGTGGCTATGTTTTTAATCAGAAATGGATATAGGGAAATTTATGTGCCCACAGTAAAGTCAGCGCCTGAGAAACGATGTTCCCATGTGCCGTATATTTTTACGGAAGCAGAGATGAAACAAATCTTTCTTGCAATTGACTCATGGGAGGATTCCTTTTATACAGATAGACATATTATTGACCCTGTCCACTTTTCGTACGTACTACGGACATCGGTAATTACCCGCGGCTGCGATGCTGACCGTTATCTTTTAAAGGTTAGCATTGGTATTCGCCGTTATCAAGAATTGGCGGTTGTATTTACCTCTTCGGAAGGAAAAAATTTTTGCCGCTTGCGCAAACGGGTTAAGTCATCTATGTTAGTATCTATCTCCAATCCTATGCAGAATACAGAAAGTAGTGTGATGGCCTTTTCCAAATTGCAGTTTAAGCGGGTTTGGAATCAAAAAGACTTTACACAGTGGCATGCTTCGGACTATTTGTTTTGGGATGTGCTTATGGGAAAAAGCCTTGTTCCTGACGATGTGTTAAAGGAACCTGAACCTTTTTTTGTTGGGACGAAAGGGGTTAAGGCTTTAATTGTGCATTCTAACCAGGCATACGGGCAAGAGGGGGTCATAGTGCAGCCAGGAATTGGCTTGCCTGAAAGGCGTCAGCTATTTGAACTTTTCAAAAAAGAATGTGACTTACAATATCAGTTGCCTTTACTTGATGAAATAAAAAGTAAGAAAAAGAGAAAGCGATTGCCGGTCAAGACTGCTGATGAAATGGAAGTAACCTTTGAACTTTGGGTTAGCCGGGAAATGTATGAAAAGGTAATAGAAGTTTTGACCACGCCTATGTCAAAACCCGAAGAACAACCTATTCTCGTTGAGGCTCTGGGGGAAAACCGGTACCTATTGAATGCAGACAATCAGGTAATTATTCACTTGGTACATATTAATCCTACATGGATGGTTAAAGAGCTGGAAATAGTTGAATTTGGACAGGAGAAGGCTTTTAAAAAGCGGGTTAACGAAATTAGGGCTGGTGCAGGACGTGTGGCCCTAAATAACATGGCCTTGGTTGAAATAGATAATAAAGAAGAATATGGAGAGGATAAAGACCCTAAGCAGGCTATTCGTAACGGTATGGCAGCATGCGGGAGGATTACTCAATTCATTCATCCTTTGCATGTGGGAGATAAGCAGGGAGTAAAAGATAGCCCCCATAGTCGCATTAAAAACTCTTTCTTCGATTTGTTGGCTGATTTTGGGTTTTTCCCTGCTGGTCTAAATGAAATTTCATCCCACGATCAGATAGTTTCTGTAGATATTTTAAAGCGATGGAACAACAAGAAAAGAACTAGTGAATTTTTACCAGTTTTGAGCTGGTTCGATGGCAAGCAGCTCTGGTTGAAAAAACTAGGAGATAGCCGTTGGCTAAATATTAAGGACGGCTTACTGCACGCAAATGAAAACTATGTGGCATTAAACGATGAAGATTATAAGCGCTTTCAAGGTTTCCTAAAGCAGGAATTAGAAGAGTTATTAGTGAATACCACGGGCATGGTGTATCTAATGGTCAAAGCTTCCTTACGCTTTAGATGGTGGAACAATCTATCCAATCCGAAAATTGACCATCAGTTTTTGCCTTTTCCCAATGAAACATTACCCAATACTCATCGATTGCGTGTTATTAGAATTAATACTACTAATGATGATGTGCCACAATATGATATTGTTAATGGGCTTGAAGATTTGGGTATTAACAAAAAAAGTGGTCTTTTCAAGGATAATAAAGGAATTTATTACAGTGTTGGAGCACGGCCAAGCTCTTGGCAGATAAAGAAAGATGCCACCAAATATAACATGCCTAATAAAATGCTAATGAAGCAAAATGCAGTTGAGATCATTCCACTGGGATGCAAAGATGAGAATGAGCGGGACAAAATTGCCATTATGATTGATAAACTCCGCAGAACAAACATTACCTACGACGCTAGTACGGTCCTTCCTTTCCCTATGCATCAGCTCAAAGCAATTAAAAAATACTGGATGAAGAAGGAGGAATTCGTAGAAACGGTGTTTGAAGAAGATGTATTAGTAGAGGAGCATCGATAAAAGAAAGGCACTCCTCTGGGAAGTACGGACACTGATCGCCTCAAATTTTAATAGGCGATATTTTTTTGTGACAGACGGTGGTCACAGTATACCATTACAATGGATCCAAATAAAAACTGGGGGGATGACAGCCTTAATGGATTGGTTGGCTGACATATGTGAGGAAATACCCCAACCCCTGTCTAATTGTGGAATTGTATAATCAAGCCTTAGCTTGAAATGAAAAACATTACATTGAATAACCAAGGAAAGGTCTGATCGCCGGAAAGGGGCAGGCTTAAATCACTAACCAACTTATTGATAAACAAGACGCGTCAAGCAAATCCATTATCCTACAACCTTATACCCATGTCTATCGCATAGCCATAATTTTTTCCAGAAGGCATACAGGTCATAAACCCCACCACACACCTTACCGCCGGTAGTTACTTTGCAAATATTGATTTTTTGAACCCATAAGCATGGTAGTCCGACCCTTTAAAGTCCCGGATGAAGGGGGAAACCTTGAGGTGATTATTTCCCACCCAAAGTAGAACCGCAGTTTTCCGCGCCCGGGTTAGGGCCACATACAGTATTTTCTTCTCGTCATTGAGTATAGTGTCGTAATCCCGGTCATAGCTGTCACTGCTTCTCTTTTCGGCCTGTGCATTTAGATCATCGATCCTCTTTTGATGAGGGTAATGCGTTCGGTCAAATTGCAGGATAAAGACATGGTCAAATTCCAGGCCCTTAACACTGTATGCGTCGGTAAAAAAGATAGGTCTCTTTTCCGCGTTGTAGTCAAATTGCTTGTTATACTGTTCCGTGGTAATTAAGAAGAATTGGCTTGCCAAGGCGTTTTTCACCCTTGGTGTTTTATTGCGTATTATTTCTTCCTCGTATCTGTGAATCACGGCAATGGTGCTGCTTGGATCCTTGGCAATTATTTGTTTAATGGCCTTAATCAAGTATTTGTGCATTTTATCTTGGGTATCGTAAAAACGAATTTCCGGCTTTTCCCCTTCTCTAACAAAATTACGGGTGTCTTCTCTTTCTTTTTCTATATCTTCAAATTCTAAGGCATTGGCCAGGGCCATTATTTGCTTTGTGGAACGGAAATTGGTGTTCAGGTTTCTGTTTTTTCGCCCCTGAATCTGGAGTCCCAAATTGGCGTATGTGTGAGGGCTATTTTTATAGATCCGCTGTTTGGGGTCGCCACAGATAACAATTGATTTGTTAGCTAATTTGGCCAAAATCTTTATTTGCATGGGCTTAAGGTCTTGGACTTCATCAACGTAAATATAGTCATAATGCAGCTCAGGCTGTATTTGATCGAAATACTGCAGCAATAACAGCGCGTAATCTTCCATGTCCATATCCTGGTGGAATTTTTCTTTCATCTGTCTCTGGTATTCTTCAAAAATATTATATACGGTGTTTCGCTGCAGCTTTGTAAGCCTGGGATTGTTGCTCCGCCCGGTGCGTTCCACCTTTAGATAGTCTTCCTTCCGTATATACCCATTTGCCTTCATCCACAGGATCTCTTCTAGAAAGAAAGCGGCATTTTGAGTGGCGTAAAATTTTTCACCCTGCGGCAGGCAGCTATACTCCGGAGAATTGGTGTAACTTTCGAGAATAATCCTTATTCGGCGCATCAAGTCATTTTCCATGTTCTTTATATCTCTAAGGGTCGAGTTAAACGGCCTTACCCATTCAAAGCCCATCTGTTTTAAAAGTGTGTAGGCCATATAGTGAAAGGTGTGCATGTGCAGTTCATGCCTGCCCTTGAGGTACTCAAATTGCTTCGATCGTTTTGCCCTCTTTCTTGCATCATCTAGTAGGGTGCGGTTAAATGTAACGTAGAGAATGCGCTGGCCTTCTTGTTCTTGCTCCATTGTTTTTATTAATTTATAAAGCAAGGTAATGCTTTTACCGGTTCCTGCCGAGCCGTTAATCAGCATTTGATTTTCGTTTTGTTGTATTACGGTAATTTGTTCTCGCGAGGGCTCTATTCCAGGGAGCAGTCCACGGGCGTCGAAATAGTTTTGCCATGCTTTGGCAGATCGAAAAAAAAACGCTTGTTTTTGGTCCTCAACTGGTGCCGGCATTCCTGTCAATTGCAAACTCCCCTTCCTTGCATAGTAATTGATGCGGACACATGGTGCAGTGATATCCCGGGGTAGCCTCAACATTGTCCGGGGAAACCTGTGTAGCAAATTCCTTTAGCCAATCTTGATCATAGTTAGCGTCATTGTTATATGCCTTTTTGATTTTATACTTCTTGGCATACTTACTCCGCAGACGCTGAATACTGTCCATTGCTTTAGGGTAACTAATATTTTGAAACTGCTGATACTTGCGAAAGTCTCTATAGTAGGAAGTGGCTATCAAATTCTCTTTAAGGGCATCAGTCCACTGTGGAAACAGAGGGTATAAGTGCGACCGTATATCTTGCCTCCCGTTAGCTTGTTGGCGCAAAAGCGACCCGAGGCCGGCAAACACCAGCTGCTGGTGAAAATCCGACCGGTATTCCGGGTGAGACTTTATGATACTGGAATAAAAAAATTTACGCGGGCAAAAATCCAGGTCCAGCCACGATATGGTTGGTAGCTTATCCTGCAGTTTTGTTAGCTCATAATGTACCGGACCGGGGTTAGAATCGTCTGCGGTTAAACCCGTTTGGTCTTTTTTGATTTGCCATACCTTCGGCTTTCCTTGCGGGATATACAAAGACGACAATATTTTAATAAAAACGCTTGCGTCGTCGTATTCGTTAAAGTCGTTTATCCAGCTAATAGACAAAGATTTGCCGGTAAAGAAACAAAGGGTGTAAAAGACAATAAATTTTAAAAATGATTCTTTATTTTGATTATATGTATAGTCAACATAAAGGCAGTGACATAAAAGCTTATGGGTTTCCGCAGGGTACTGCCTCTCCAGAATTTCCCGTAACCTGGTGTGTGTTAAATGCAAGGGCATGGTATCCGTGCTATTAACATAGTTCAACATACTTTTAGCTGATAGGTCAGTGATGTGCAGTTTTTCCGTTTCTAAGATGAGTCCGGCTAATTGTTCCAGGCTGTGAATTTCCTGTTCCGTATCATCACGTGTCTCTATATTTTGGACAAGGTTTAATAAAATCAACAGATACCTTCTCAACTCATATGGCACCGCCGTCCAGTCATCCGGTACGGAAAAGTTAACCGCTTTTTCGATTCTTTGACTTATCGTTTGTGTGTGTTGGCCTGAATCTTTGATAGTATCCCACAGCTGCTTCAATGCCTTGAGATGGTCTTTGACTGGTATCTCTTGGCCATCCTCTGGCAGTAACTGCTGCATATTACGCTCCATTTCTTCAGTAATCCTAATGAGCTGCTTTATTGTGACAGGATAACGGTCGCTCCGGGTATACGGAAATACACTAAAGGGATTACAGAGATATCTTTTTACACGGTTGCGCTGTGTTTGGTCCTTAGCCAGGGAGTCAAAAACGCCGCTTACTTCTTTTAATTCCTGTACTTTGTGCAGCCGCTCCTTTATTTCTGCTATGGATGTTATTCCTTCCATATAGGGCTCTAAATCCTTAAGAAGTGATATTGCCTGGGTGCCCGATACCCCTGCCGCTTCGGTCCATCCCGATGTCATGCATTCCACAAATAGGTCATAGCTGAGATAAATGTTTTGATTTTGTTTTTTGCATTCATACAAGAAGAAAAAGAATTTCCCTATGGGATAGTTTATTAGATTGTCCTGATCCTCAGCCCCCTCTTCACCCGGCGGTTTTATAACATCACGCATGGATTTATTTAACAAGTCCGTCGAAAAAGCACAATACTGCATTTCTCCCCGGCGGGGGCGGTTATTCTCGCAGGATAAAAAGTGTTTAAAATTAATAGGGGAGGGATAGCTGAGTATGTTTAGCTCAAGTTCATCCGAGCTATCCTGGTCATTAATACCTTCAAGGTAATTTAAAAAATTCGTACCTCGGTTAATTTGGGCCTGACCGGTATGGTGCCAAGTATCACAGGATGTCAGTGTAACCTTTTCGTACAGTTCTTTCCACGGGTGAGAGACGCCAGGGTACTGCTCATAATAGGGAATGCGGAAAATAACAGGAATCCCCCACTTACGGCACCGGTGAAAAAAAAGCATTACAGCAGCATTAACCCGGGAAAAATTGTAAGCATACAGGGCTCTGATTCGCGGTAACCCTACAACTTCGCAAAGGCGGGTTTTATCTACATTTTCCCGCTCCTTTAATATTGCCTGTATTTGTACGTCTTTGAATATTTGATTAAATAATTCTTGTACGGCCTTTTCTGTCGGATTTCCATTGTTTTCCAGTGGAAAGTCTTTAACACCCAACTCCACTGCAAAGCGAAAACTGTCCACTATTTCTTCCACCTGGCTATCCAGGCTTTTGATCAGGGCAGGAGAGTAAGGGGATAACTGCTGCAAGTAATGCCGCATCCTGGAGGATAGAAAGATTTTTACCAGCGGGTGGTTCCACTGGGGATAAAAAAGTTCATTTAGTTTGTCGTATGTAAGGATAGGAGGTTTTATATTATGCCTTTTGGCTTTTTCTTTTAAAACAACGGAGAGCGCTGTCACAGGTGCCAGGTGTATTTCATTTTCCCCGAAGTTCAGGCTGTTGAAATATGTAGCGGGGTCCTGGAAGGTTTCAACTTTGAACATTATGGCTCCCTCCTTTTTTGAGCAGGTCTCTCCATGCGCGGATACCTCGTGATTGGGCGTTGGGGTCCGGCACTTTTATATACAGGCTTTTTCTGGCCCGGGTCATGGCAACATATAATAGCCTGGTTTCTTCCGCTATTATTTCTGACTTTTCACTGCTGTAAATCTCGCTTAAATGATCATTTTTAAAGGTTATTTTATGCACTACCAGCTGGTACCCCACCTTAATTTTATCATCGTCTTCAGATACCAGCACCTGAGAATGCGCCGGGTGCAAAAACTGGTGGTCGGTGGTAGGAATTATCACGTGGTTAAATTCCAGTCCCTTAGCCTTGTGTACAGTCATGCATTTGATGCGGTGGCTTCTTTTTTCACGGGGAGCAGTCTGCGGCAGTTCTTCGTCATCTGTTTGTATGTGCACACGCAGAAATTTTTCTATGCCGTTAAGTGTCATGACTGTGTCTGAGAAAGTTTTTTGTAACAGGAAGATAAGGTAATCCAAATTGAGCTGGTATTCCAGCTTTAATGCTTCAGCTTCTTTCTCATAGAAACTGTAATCCTGCTCCGGGTTAGATACCTGCATTTTCTTTAACTTGCGCCGCGCGAAAACTTCTGCCGGATTTGCTTCTTTGATAATGGTATTTATGACCTTTAAAACAGGACATTTTGCCAGCATGTATTGGTAGTCCTGCCATTTTTGCCAATCGGGCTGTGACTGCAATAACTCTTGTAAAAACCTTTTCTCCTGGTTAAAACTGTGGAGGATCTGGTAATTAGATAAAGTGTTGGCACCGTAAGGAGAACGATGCAGGGCAAAAAAATAACTTTCCTCTCTGGGGTTTATCAGGCACTGGAGCATTATGAAAAAGTCCCGTACAGCCGGGGTTCTATAAAATTCCCCCTTTACGGCGCCTTCGCAGGGTATACCATTTTTGTCGCACCATAAAATCACTTTTTGAACATCATTATTGGACCGGACCAATATTGCCGTTTCCTGGTCAATCAACTTATTGAGAATTTCCTTTAGCTTTGCCCAGGTAATGAATTTATCCAATCCATTACTGGATTCCGTTTCGGTTATTACAGGCTCCAGCCGGTCACTGCCGGAACAGTGAAATTTGCTAACATCTTTGTCCCACTGCTCAAATAAACGGTTTAACTGGTTTAGTAGTTTAGCGGTTGTACGATAGTTCTTGATCAAAGACTTTTTGATTAGCTTTTGATCACGTACTTTGATTCCTTCCTCCAGCTGTCTGAAGGCCGTGTAATCTGCACCCCGGAAACGGTATATGCTCTGTTTTTCATCCCCCACCACAAACAGGCTAAAATTTAGTTGATCCAATAACCATAAAACAAATCTTACCTGGACAATATCTGTATCTTGAAATTCATCCACCATTAAATAAAGGGTGTCAAATTTCCCTTGCAGATTGCTTGTACCTTTTAAACGCTCCAGTTCGCGGACAAGATCTGACATTTCCCATTTGTTTTCTTCCTTTTTAATCTGGTTTAAATCTTGTTGCAAGTGATACAACAGGTACTTTAGAAGAACTGAAAAGGGTTTTTTATCGTGACCTAAATCTAACTGGTTGGCAATCTTATCTGCACTTATGGACCTATTTTCCAATACTGTATTGACGAAGATTACTGCGTTAACAAGATGGTACTGGGGGATAAAGGCAAAGTGTTGGAATTGGTCCGGATAAAGGCGAGCGAACTCATTAATCCACTTTTGAATAATGTGCTTTTTATCAAACCGGAATGACCTAACTGAGAATGAAGAAGGAAAACCCAACTCCTGCCCCGCCGTTTGCAAGAATTTTTTTGCGAAGGAGTGCACCGTCGAGATTTGCAACCTTTGGGCTTCTTCAATCCACTCCAAATAACGCCTGTTCTTTGTAATGTAGTAATAGTTCATTAGTAGTGATGTGAGTCTTTGGCGCATTTGTACCGCTGCTTCATTTGTAAATGTAATCATGATTATGTTGGCAAACGAGAGGGCGGGCATGGTATGCTTCAGAAAGAGCAGGCGGTTAATCATGATGGTAGTTTTACCGGTGCCGGCACCGGCCGATATCATCAAATGGTTATCGGACCTTTCATGTTCTATGGAATATTGTTCGTGGTTAAAAGATGATTTTTGGCACAGGTAGTCATACAGTTGCGGGTCTGTAATTTGGCCGTCTACAAATTCAACCTTATTCTTCGGTAATGCTTCGTGTATTGGGATTTCATGCCAATACAAAAATCCGTACTTCCTTGCTTCTTCCAAAACAGCATCTGTTTCATAATGTTCCAGGGAATCGGTAGTGAAAAGGTACACCTTAATTCCCTGCTTATTGTAGTCCAATAGACGGTTAAACATTTTATGGTCAACTCTATGAGTAAAAAGCACAAATGAGTGTTTTGGTTGATTTTGCTCCACTCTCAAACCCCCACATATTCATATTCGTTTTTTCATTTATTGTCAAAATTAATGTAACATAACTAAAATTTCAATTTAATCTCATAAAATCCTTGTAGTTTTCGATTTTTTCCGACCGGTTAGCCTTGGGTTCAATCCTTATGAAGCGCTGAAAAGCGGAAAGTAGGTTAAATGTGTGCCGTAACGGTGATTAAATACAGCACCGTGGTAGATACACCTTACAAACCACAGTGCTGTTGGTATCTATAAAGGCCACATTTGTAGGTTTTCTTAAGTTAATCAACAAAATCCGCAAAATAAACTTGATTAAACCATACATCCGGCACCTCTTTCAGCAGCACGTAACTCCTGCTGTCATTCACATAGGTGGTACTTACAGTATAGATTTCCCCCTCTTTAAGATGCATTTCCGCGTCAACTTTGTCCCCCTCGATGCCTCCTCTAGCTGTTCCCTTGTAGATGACCCTGTCACTTTCCAGTGCAAACATATTCATACCCTTTTCCTTTTTTTTTTGAGCAGACAATTCTTTCAACTGCTTTCTTACTCCCATAGGAAACTCCCTCATATCAATAGGCGGGCCTGTCGGGCGGCGTCCAATTTGTTTAGCAGTCTCAACAAAGAGCTTAATGATCTTTTCGGTAAGACTTAAATGTTTTTCCCTGTTTTTGGTATCCTCTTCAGCTTGCTCAGCCGACCCAAATTCCTCATGCAGCCTGGCCCTTCTAGCTAACAGACCTGCAAAATCGCTATTTATAGACTGGTCCTTAAAGTCATTTTCTTTGAAGATTGCTTCGCTCTGGTTATAATAATTTAGCGCCTCGGAGGTTTGGCCAAGCCGGGAAAGAACATCTCCAATATCCATGGTAATATAGAACCTGTCTTCCTGGTCGAAGTAGGGGGTGTTTTGGACTTGGTTAAAATGGCTTAGAGCCTGCTTGTAACTTGCCAGCGCCTTTTCATTTATATTCATGCCGTAAAACAAATGGCCCATTATCCTGTAGAGTTTAAAGCTGCAAAAGTCTCTGCCTTGGTCTTCCTTAACTCTTTCCATCAATGAGCCGGCCTCAATTAAATACCTGAATGCCCCGTACTGCCCGCCGTTAAGACTTTCGCTCCAGCCGTTGTCAATCAAAGCTTCCATCCGGCCTTTTGCAGTTTCAGGCCCAGCAACATCTCTCGTTAACTCAGCTATCTTTTCTTCTGTTACCTTTTGTTTGATCTTCTCACGCAAAGATAAGAGATCTGAATTATTTTCCTCTATATTTTCCAGTTCCTCTTTAAAGACAGCCAGTACGTCGTCTAGGGATGCATCTGCAGGGCACTCTTTTTTAATTAATAAGTCAAAGTCTATAAGGTCATAGTCACCATCAAATTCCTCATCCAATTCATCGTAGATTTTTGCACCCAAAACATCTCTCATGAAAAGCTCTGCTTCCGAATCACCGTGATTTCGTTCAAAATATTCGTCCAGCTGGCGGGATATATAAATTTCAGGCAGCATAAGTAGCGCTATTTCTATATAAACCGGCTGGTTATCCTCCCTGCGCCCGATTGTAAAGTGACAAGCATTATCCCACTCCCGGGCTCCATCAATGCAGCTTACAAAAAACTTAATTACAAACTTTCTACCCGAAGCTACCATTTTGTTTAACAAGTCTTTCTGTACAGGCCCCAGCAGGCTTTCATCCGGCATATAAGGGCAATACATTTTAATAGGGCTAAAATCCTGGTTTCCTGCTAATTGGGTCTCTGCCGCTTCCTTTAATACAGGGTCAAAAGCATTCCGGTAAAAGCGTACCAATTCGGGGTTTAAAGCTCTCATTATTATCACAATCTCCCTTCAGTATTTTTATAGGTTATGCAGCGTGTTTGCTGACCTGGTGGACAGCTTGCAGCACTCCATCGTTTAACTCCAGCGCACTCAGGCAGCCGCCGTTAAACGCAGCCCGTATCAATTCCAATGCAGCCGTCAGTAATAAACGGGTGCCACGTGCCGTTAATATTACAGGTTGGTGTATGCCCGAAGATAACAGTTTTTTCTCCTGTCATAGGATTTAGGTAGAATTCCTCTCGCAGCCACAGCAGGTCTTCTTCCGCCTGCTGGCAGAGGCTGATGCCGGGCCTGATGCCGCCGTGCACATAAACAAAATGTTCATCCTCAAAATAGGGGGGCAGTGTTTTAAAGAAACTGATATAGTTTGCAAGATCATCTCCGTTTCGGCCAAAATCCTTAAGGGTTTTTTCCCCGCCGTTCCAGAGAAAAGCACTGCACCCGTCCTGGATAAAATCAATCGCCATCTGCTCGTGGTTCCCCCGCAGTAGCGCCACATGACTGCTGTCAAAGGTATTTTGCAATTCCATCAAACTGCGTACAGTTAGGTAGCTGTCCGGCCCGCGGTCAATGTAATCACCCAGCATGACCAGCCTGTCCTGCCTCAGGTTGGGCCTAATTTTATTCAAAAGATTTTGAAGCTGGTCATAGGAGCCGTGGACATCACCGATTACAAATGTTTTCAATGGCAATCTCCTTTCCAAATGGTGTTTTCTGTTTACGTCTAAATAATACAATCAGCTGAGTCAAGTTAAAATGAAGCCGGGCTTCATATTTACGGGGCTTTGCATGCGGGCTTATAATAGACCAAAATGATGTGCAGGGAGGTTTGATTAGGCAGAATGGAGTGCAGCAACAACAATAAATTGCTAGGTGTAATAAAAGAAGTGGCCGGGTGGAAAAAAGCAGACACTGATGCCTTATGCTCATTTTTCGAAAATTACCACGGCGGAAAAACCAAGGTTCCGGGGGAAAAGCGCCCGGATATTTTAAATTCGAAGCTGGAAGATATAACAGCCGATCCAGAGCGTTTTGTGGAGGACATGGTTGATGGTATTAGGTCGTATCCGAATGACAAATACAAATTGGCCTTCCGGCTTGAAAGGCTAGTTAAACACCTGCGAAATAAATACGACTTGTCTGTCAATGAGGGAGTATTCGAAAACTTTAAATACAGGGACAGGAACGAGCGGCTTTTAAAGATGCTAAAATACCTGCATACCGCTGAAAAAAGCAGGGCCGAGATAGCCAGTGATTTTGGAATCAGTGAAAGAGCGCTTGCCCAGGACCTAAAGACGCTGCTGGACGGATATGAGTTTATGGACAGTAATATGCAGGTAACAAGGCTGGACCGGAAAAAGAATACATACCGGTCGATGATCCACCCGGTATTCCTAGCCATGAATACTCAGGAGATATATGCCATGACGGTTGGATTAAAGCTTCTAAGCCGCGGCACGGTCTTTGAAGAATCCCTCGGGCGTATTGCTGATGCGACTTACAAACAGCTGTCTGATTATGCAAAGGAGATGGTGGACAGCCACGTAGACGGGGAGAAAATTACTTTTGGCGATGACGACCAGGGCTTTATTAACACCGAAGAGTTAATGAAGCGACGTGAAAAACCGTTTGCCTATTTCCTTAAGGAGCCCATAGAGTGCAAAGTAACCTTCCTTGAAAAAGGGAAAGATGCTGGAATATCCGGCACACTGCATTTAGCAGACGAGGGCGTGTCCGGCTTTGACAAAATCATTGTGCAATCAGAAAATGGCCGGCGGGAAATGAACATTGAAAGTGTGTGCAAAATAGTAAAAATTGAATGAGATAAGTTTTCAAGAAATCACTGATCGCCTCAATTTTCAAGAGGCGATTTTTTTCTGTGACAAACCGTTGTCACAGTATACCGTTATAATGAATTCAAATAAGAACCAGGGGAGGGAAAGCCTTAATGGAACGGTTGGTTGACATATCTAGTTAAAACTCTAAAAGATCGGTCTTATGGGATAGAAATAGGAAATATAACATCGCCTGTCGAATTTGGTTAATATTAGGCCAATAATACCAAAACCCAAATTGTGCAGAGGATAGGAGGCTTTAAAAATGAGTATGTGGATAAGAGTTTAAATGGAAAAATAATTCAAGAGGAGCGATGAAAAATGAAGGAGTTTTACAAATGGTACGTAGAGAACTTGGATGAAAACCGGCTAATAAAACTGGCGAAAGAGATAGATTTAAGCCTACCAGGTTTTTCAAAAGATTTATCAAAAGCACCAAAGCAGTTAATTAGAAATAAAACTGTAAAATTTGCTACAAAAGCGGAAACTGTAAGTATTTTTGCAGCGGTAATTTTTAGATTGAATCCAGGCTTATATGAAGCGATGGCCGATGAAGACCTTGATACTATTAAATCGAATGAACGCAATTTAATAAAAGATTATGGGGGCGTTGATTATGTTTTTGCACTGGTTGCATTACAAGAAGAAAATGATTTTGAATCTGAAGAAGTAAAAAGCTATATTACAGAATTGATGGAGAGGCTCGACCAGCAGGATGAGGATAATGATAAAGAGGTGGGAATAGTTGAACTAAGCAATGGCCTTAAAGAAGAAAATATAAGACTCCAAAAGGAAGTCAGTAAACTAAAATCAAAACTCCAAAACCTAAATGAGTCCTTCCATGCCAAATTACAGAAAGAAAAATCCCAAAGAGGCAGGTTGGAAGAAAAATACAAGGATGAGTTAGGTAAAATAAATAAACTTAACCAAGAAAAAGCAACCGAAATCTCCAAGCTAAAAGAAAACCTAGCTTGGGTAACCAAACAAAAAGAAAAGTTGGAAAAAGAGCTAGCCGAGAAAGAAATGCAAATTAATCAGTTAGCTGAACAAAACAGAGAATATGAGCAGCAGCTAGCCGACAAAAACTCTGTTTTAGATTTGTGGCAGGCAAAGTACCCTGAGGAAAACCCTGCAAGAGATGTGCTGCGTGCAATAATTATCGGCGATAAACCACGCAGGCAATGCAAATTCCTTAACGGCGTCCCGGTGGAATTAAAGTCTGTTGACCTACCTACAGCTGAAGAAAAGTATATAAATGGTGGTCGCTCTGAAGAATTTGACTTGATTTTCCTTATTTCCAGCCGCTGCAATCACAGACAACGTATTTCATTTTTAAAGAAATTCAACGGATTGATTGAAGTAGCTAGTATGAAGCAAGTCGAAACCAATATCCTTCAAAGTGCGAATCATATAGCAAAATAGATAGTTAATAGGAGGCTTAATTATAATGAACGACCTGGACTGCATTCTGGTAGGAATTTTAGCTGAACGTGATGATTTACCCCCGGATAGGGATTTGGTAACCTTTGTAAATAAAATAGGGGAAATACAATTTGCACTGAAAATAATTTCTGACGGCCCGGAATCTTTACATTTAGATAAAACCATAACTTGTTATGCCAATAAATTTAGAGATTACGAATTTGAGGACGACTATTATGAAGATTGGCCTATAAGGGCAAGAAAATTTGAAGCGTTTTTAATGGATAAAATTGTGCTGTTTCGACCCTCCGAACAACGCAAAAAAGGTGAAACTTTGTATGTCGCGGAACCTGTAATGGTTTTACCTAAACCTGTGAGAATAGATACAGAATCTAGGTTGATTCCCATGTTGCACCTAAACCAAAAAAGCGAAGAAGATTATGAGGCATTACTGCTTAAACAATCGCCTTTAGGACCTTTCCGCTATTACCCATTACAGATGCCTAAAGTAGATCCAATATACGTCTATGTTAACGGTTACTTATACGGGAGTTTTTATAACAGGGTAGAACGTCATAAAAAATGGGTATACGAATTTAACGATGAAATTATGCGCGTGCCTTATGACTTGTTGGAACAGGAGAGCATAATTACTTTCGGTGAAGTAGCCTTTGTTGAATCTTTTACTTATCTCAAGGATTTTCAGGCCATGCTGGACAGCGATGGAGAAGTAATTTCCCCCAAAACTTTCATGGCAACAGAAGTTGAAGAGAATAATAAGAGCGCCGAAACCCAGGAAACTCATGGGGAATCTGAAGACTTTGCGGAGACTGTTTCTGCCGAAGCAGAGAAAAGCAATGAGCCTGCCGGAAATAAAGACGAGGAAAAATTTATATATCGATTGGACAGGCTGTGTCGTGCCTCTGGCCTATTATACGACGAAGATGACCTTTTAAATTTTCACACAGCCCTAAAGGTGGGTGGGTTAGTAATACTGGCGGGTATGTCGGGCACCGGTAAGTCGCACCTGGTCCGAATGTACTCTGAGGCACTTGGTCTAAATGAAAACAGCAATAACGGACGCTTTAAATTTTTACCGGTACGTCCCAACTGGGTTGATGATACGGATTTGATTGGCTTTTTGGATACAGCCAACAATATTTATCGCCCGGCGGATACAGGTATTGTTAATTTACTCCTGGAGGCTGAAGGACATCCAGATCGCTTGTATCTATTTTGTTTAGATGAAATGAATCTTGCCCGGGTAGAGCATTATTTTGGCCAGTTCTTAAGTATTTTAGAACTGCCGGAGAAAAACAGAAGTTTGCAGTTGTATAACCCTGAGCTCAAAGACCGCATTTACAATTCCAGCCAGTACCCGCCTCAAATTAAGATAGGCAGCAATGTCTGTTTGTCGGTACCGTAAACATTGATGAGTCTACTTATACTTTCAGCGATAAGGTGTTAAACCGGGCCAATGTACTGCGCCTTAAAGTTTTGCCTTTTGATAAATTGAAAGAAGGGCTTGCAAGTGAACCCTTCGAGGAAATGGATTATGAGGTGACTACCGGGCAGTTTTTGCAGTGGGTAAATCATGGTGATAAAGGGTTAGCTTTAAATAACTCCGAGATAGAATTTTTGTTCGAGATGCACCAGCACATTAATGCTGCGGATGCCGGTAAAGGAATCAGTTACCGCATGTTGCGCCATATAGATAAGTACCTGCTTAATATCCCCCGTACCCAACATAGTCCGCTGCTGACTAGGGCTAAGGCCTTTGATTTTCTTTTGCTGCAAAAAGT
The DNA here is from genome assembly GCA_009711705.1 of Bacillota bacterium. Classification (GTDB taxonomy): domain Bacteria; phylum Bacillota; class Desulfotomaculia; order Desulfotomaculales; family VENG01; genus VENG01. The sequence goes on along the minus strand of VENG01000009.1, from coordinate 56,948 downwards.
GTTTCCAATGCTGCGGGGTCCGCAGGAACAATTAGTAAAACTGTTTGGCCGGTTTAATGATACAACGGATGACGTGGAAAACAGCGAACTATTAAACTTAATGGATAAATATGAAAGTATAAGTGAATTTACTTTTAGCCGTGAGGAAATAAACAGAAGGCTAAGGAATTAAGGTGGTTTGGTTATGCCTCCTAATAAGTTGCCTTTTCAAGTAATCTTGCACCTGGGAGGTGTCGAAAGAAGCGCATCAAGACCCCTAATCAATTTTTGTCAAAAGGAAAAGGAAGCCGCCGTTGATTACACTTATTTGCTGGAATTCAGCAACTCGAATCTGGAATTCAGTCCCGCGCCAGGATATGAAGTCCCTTCTAAAACCAAGTTGTATATTGACGGGTTGGACGGGATTGAAAGTGACCTGGTTCAACGGGACTTGGACGGGGCGTACTTGCCCTGTCCATGCAGCATTTCCTTATACAAGTCCGGGGAAAATACTTACCCTTGGATTCCTGGGCAATACAGGGTAAAAGTAGTGTGGGGTGATAAAGATTATTTTACCATTTTAAGGGTAAGGGCAAAAAACATGACGGACGATCAGCTAGAACAAATGCGTTTTGAGCTAGAAAATTACGTCCGCGGTCTAGCCATGGATATTGTTTTGCAAAACCAGGGTATCGGTACATCCGAAGTTGTACGGTCTCTGCCAGAGCGATTTTACCAATACCATGTCATTGAGCGGGAGTTTCCCCGCTTATACGCTACCATTTTGGATATTTTGCAAAAGCCCCACCAGCAAGCATCTAAAAAGTATAGTGTATTACCTGTGCATAGGGCAAAGGTTTGGGATAACCGGACTTTACGGTGGCTCAATTCGGAACAGGGGAGGCGAAAAAATTGTAACACCACAAAAGCCCCGCAGTTTGTCCTTTCCCCTAATAATGAAATTCAATTTGATTTACCGGAAAACCGGTGGCTAAAAAAAATATTACGAGATATCATTCAGGTACTCGGTGAAATTCAAAGTGCCATTGAGGGTACATTGGAACAAAAGAAAAAAGAACTAAAGCTGGAACAGCACTTTAACTCCAGTGACGCAGCTGTTTCAGAGAGAACAAAACAAGAGATAAATAAGTTGCGGGAAGATTTAACCCGCTGTGGCGGCTTACAAGGGCAGTTTTGGCAGCTCCTAAATAGCTTCCCTTTAAATGAAGTAAAATACTGTTCTGGTTTTATTCCCATAACTCCAGGACTGCAAAAGGATTTTAGATACTGGTTTATATATCGTTTTTGGCAGCAATTGACTCAACATTCCGAGGTTCAAGTGCAATCGGCAGCCGATTACCAGTGGAAAAGAACAGATCTGCTATATGAGTATTGGTGTTTTGTAAAAACCATGGAAGCCGTGAGGAAATTAGGTTTTACTCCTCACAGCGGGTGGATCTTTTCCCACAGGTGGGATTTTTCCGACTCCATGTTTATACCCAGCATCGAGCCGGGGACCCAGGTGACGTTTTATAAAGACACCTGGCGGTTAGATTTGATTTATGATCAAACTGTTCCTTACCGGCTGGAAGAGGCCAAACAGAGAGAGATTCCTATTTGGAGCGAATCGGAGAATAACAGGCCGGATATGCGCTTGGATCTGTACCGAAACGGTGAGTATTATCGTTCAATTATTTTGGAGGTCAAATACCGCCCATGTAAAAACATTTGGAATTACGATATCGAGGAACAGCGGCCCAAGTGGTCTGTAAATATGCGCCAGCTTAGAAACTACCGCATAGGCCTATCAAGTATAGATGATCAAGACTCCAGGCCTGTTTTCCAGGTACTAGCTCTTTTCCCCGGGGACAAAGAATCCAAAACGGTTATGCCAGTGGAACCGTATCGGATTGCAATTGTGCAGTTAACTCCCGGTAGAGACAATCCACATTTTCAGGAGTACCTTGAACAAAAGATTCTGAAAGAGTTAATTTGCTGATACAATAATCTGTTGCGAATAACAATGCAGCTAGAAAAAAATTAATCCCTACCGTGACAAACAGTGGTCACACCCGGCTGTTATCATATGATTACCAATGATACGGGAGGGATTATCTTATGGAACAAATCAAAATCGACCTGGCCCTGGACAAAACCGCACTGCTGCCCGGAACCAGGCAGACCGCATATATGATGGTAAAACTCACCGCTCCGGAGAACGTTGTGGAAGACCGGCCGGATCAGAACCTGTCTTTCGTCATTGACCGCAGCGGGAGTATGTCCGGCAAAAAACTGGATTATACAAAAAAGGCGGCCTCCTTTGCCATTGGCCATTTAGGGCCCCAGGATTATTGTTCGGTGGTGGCCTTTGATGACATGGTGAATATGACTGCCTCGTCGCATAAGGTGGAAAACAAAGATGCCCTGAAAATGGCCGTAGAAAGTATCTATCCAGGGAGCACCACCAACCTGAGCGGTGGTATGTTTATGGGTATGCGGGAAGTAAAACTGGCCTACCGGGAAAATCAAATTAACCGGGTGCTTTTGCTGACTGACGGAATGGCCAATGTGGGTGTTACCGACCACCGCGCCCTGGTGGAAAAGGCCGCGGAGATGGCCGGTGCCGGTATTAATCTATCAACCTTTGGCCTGGGCGAAGACTTTGAGGAGGATCTGCTGCAGGCCATGGCTGAGTCAGGTGGAGGTAACTTTTATTATATTGAATCACCGGACCAAATACCAGGCATATTCGAAGAGGAACTGTCAGGCCTGCTGAGCATAATCGCCCAGAACTTGACCATTAAGGTTAAGACCGGCCAGGGTATTAGTGTAAATGGTGTTTTAGGATATCCCTTTGATCCCGGTAATGATATAACGGTTTCTTTGCCGGACATCTACAGCGGAGAAACGAAAATCTTGCTTTTCGAGTTAGATATATCCCCCCAACCTAAAGTGGTTCAAAGCCACCTTGAATTAGAGCTTGAGTACGCTGACGTGAGGAACAACCTTGCCCTGGTTAATTTGTCCGCGGACCTGGATGTACACTTTGATGCTAATAACGACGGGCCGGTAGAAAACATGGAAGTTGTGAAACAGTTGGAATTGTTCCGCTGTACCCAGGCCAAAGAAGAGGCCATACGCCTGGCGGATGAAGGGGACTTTGAAGCCGGCCACCAGGTGCTGAAAAACAGGGTGATGGACATGCGTACCTCTAGTGGCCTTATGGAAGATTCCGATATACTGCAAGAACTTGACGAATTGAATGATAGTATTTGTTCAATGCAGGCAGAAAATTATACCAAGGCATCCCGCAAGAAAATGGCCTACAGTGCGTACCGGCAAAAGCGGGGCAAGGGAAAAAGAAAAAAGGGTATGTAACTGGGTCTTAAGGAATTAGGCTAAAGCTTTGGGGCTATATGTTTGTACTGTATAATTAAGTAATTATTTGCAGGCATTAGGCACTTTCCGGCGAATCGTTAAATAATTAACTATTGCGCCGGAGGTTTTACCTATGTCTAACAGGCCCCAAAAGGATGCCAGCCGTGGTTTGCGGCTTAATATGATAGTTGACTATATCAACCGGCGAACGCCTTATGGTGGAGTAACTTTAAAAGAGCTGTCCGACAGATACGAAGTTACCGAGCGGCAGATACGAAGGGATCTAGATGCAATTCAAAATGACATGAGGCTGCCGTTAAGAAAGGGAGAACAGGTTGTTGAAGGGCATAAGTGCGCCTTCTATTGTTTTGAGGTTGGCTTTTTGCCCAGCTTGAGTCCCGAAAAAGCTACAGCCATTTTCATAAGTATGCTGCAGCAGCAGGGTTCAGCCCTGGCCGGCCACTTGAATGACCTCAAAGATGCGCTGGTATCTACATTATTTAAATATCACTACAATCCCAAAGAGCTTGCGGAAGAGAAACTGCAAAATAGGATCCACCTGGTGGAGGAAGCCCTGGCTGAACCGGAGCGGGTAGGAGATTTCTTTACTAGGTTGGTTACAGCTCTTAAAGACTGCCATCGGGTGAAGATAAAGTATTTCGTTGCTCACAGCGGCCAGGTTACCGAGCGAGTGGTGGAGTCCTATGGCCTCATTTGCAAACGGCAAAACTGGTACCTGGTTGGGCAGTGCTTGAAACGCCAGGCCATTAGGGTGTTCCGGGTTGACCAGTTAGAAAATGTAATCCCTTATACCAATGAGGTTTTTGATTACCCGAAAGATTTTAATCTTAAAGAACACATGGCACAGAGCTGGGGTGTGATCAATGACGGAGAAGCATGCCGGGTTAAGCTTAAGTTCAGCCAACATGTGGCATTTAGGGTTAAAAACGTCATTTATCACCCGTCTCAAGTACTGGAGACGGAACTGGAAGACGGGTCAATAATTGTCTCCTTTAACGTCTGCGGTATTACCGAGATGAAAACCTGGATAGTGCAGTGGGGAGACTCGGTAGAAGTGCTGGAACCTGGTTGGCTGCGGGAGGATATGTGTAGACTGGCGGAAAGAATATTAACTTTATATCGTAAAAATGATTAAGCACGGCACCGTGATATAAGCACCTATCAAAACACGGTGCTGTTTTTATTCATACCTCCATATTGTAATGTAATTTGGAGCGGTCTATCTATACCGGTTAAGGTAACAAGGAGGTTAAACCGTGAATAGATTTCTTTCTTCTCTGGGAGAAATATGTTGGAAGTATCCCTTAAACGAAAAGTTGCTCATTGCCTCCGGCTACCGTGCAGGGCATGAGCTCTGTGAGTGCCTGGCAAGGGATAGCGGTGGATGGGTAAACCTGCAACCCGAGACAGCAGTTGGATTGGCTCACAAAGTGGCAGGGGAACACATGGCCGAAAACAATCTCACACTTCTACCCGGTAATTCAAGCTTTTCAGTGATTGAAGACGTTTTTCACAAACTGGAAGAACAAGGGACCCTACAATATTTTACCCGGGAGGGCAATTATTCCGGGATTATAAGGGCAGTAGCATCTTCAATATTGGAACTAAGGAACGCGGGGCTTACAGGCAGCAGCTTAGTGGAGGATAGTTTCGTAAGTGTAAAAAAGGGACAGGATATGGCAGTCCTACTGTTGGCCTACGAGCACTTCCTGGATGAACACAATCTTATTGATGTGCCGGGGCTTTTTTCCCTGGCTATTGAATTACTCTCTCACCAAAGAACAGGCCCAGAAGGTAATATCCTCTACCTGCTCCCGTCTTTCCTTGAGCTTTACCCGCTGGAACAACAACTTATTGAATTGATGGCCGGTGAAGGCCTCTTCCTGCTAGAGGCTGATCGTGTTTACGGCCTCAGCAGGCCTGGAGTAGCTAAACCAGGGCCTGATGCCGGACAGAAGTTTACACCGAATACAGATGTAGACCGCCTGCCCTGGCTATACCAGGTAAACATGTCCCCGCCGCCGGTAGCAGACGGTTCATTAGACTGCTTTCATGCGTACGGGATCAACAACGAAGTAAGGGAGATTTTTCGGATGATTCAAAAGGAGAGAATCCCCTTAGACAAAGTGACGATAGCCTACACCAAGAGCGATTACATACCAGCATTATATACCCTGGCCGGAGCTGCCGGGCTGGGTATAACCATGGAAGAAGGCATCCCCGTTTCCTTTACTGCCGCGGGTAAAGTGCTCAATGGCCTAATTGAATGGATAAGGAATGATTTTCCCACCAGGGATTTTAGAGACCTGCTGCTCAGTGGTGATGTGCAGCTGCGCCACGGCGGGGAAATAAGCCTGTCGCCGTCAGAGGCAGCACGCATATTGCGTATTTCCGGTATAGGTTGGGGAAGGGACCGTTACAGTTTGTTAAAAAGTTTAGCTAATAGCCTCAAAGAAAAGGCAGCCGTGAAGGTGGAGGAAGACAATGAGGGTAGGCAGGAAAGGCTCCTGCGCCAGGGGGAGCAGGCCTTCCGGCTGCATGAAATAATGGACGGCATACTGTCATATCTACCGGTTCCGGATGTTGAGGGAAAGGTTAGTTTCAGGGAGCTTACCAGCAGCCTGGCTGCCGTTGTGGCAGAACTAACCAGGGTCAGGGGAGAAATGGATGCTGCAGCATTAAAGGCCGTGACGGAGGACCTTATTGCAATGGGTAAAATAAGTTCCTTTGAATTGGATATGGATGAGACCCTGGACCGGGTGGAAAACCTTTTGGCCGGTTACGGGGTCGGCAGCTGTGGCCCCAAACCGGGGCATATTCACCTGGCGGGTTACAATCATTTAATCTGGTCTGATCGTCCATATACATTTGTGGTAGGCTTGGATGCCAATTCCTTCCCGGGCGGCGGCAGGCAGGATCCCGTATTGCTTGACGTGGAGCGGGCCAAAATAAATTCCCAACTGCCTCTGGGGACAGAAAAGCCCGGGGAAAACCAGTATGAAATGGCCCTAGCACTGGCTTCTAGAAGGGGTAGGGTAACCTTAAGCTTTTCCTCCTTTGACGTGGTGGAAAATAGGCTATATTGTCCCTACCCTAGCGGCGTGGCACGAACACAGGCATAAGCAGCTGGTGGACTTTGTGCTGCCGGCGGTTGAGCTTTACGGGCAGCGCCGGATGGAGCAGTCAAAGCTCAATTATCAGGACCTTTTAATGCAGGCTGCTGCTCTGTTGAGTGAAAACCCGGAAGTCAGGCAGTATTTCCAGGCAAGATATTCTCATCTGCTGGTTGATGAATTCCAGGATACAGACCCCATTCAGGCCCAAATTATGTTTTATTTGACCGGCCAGGAAATCGACGAAAGGGATTGGCGTAAGCTGACCCCTTACCCCGGCTCTTTATTTGTTGTGGGTGACCCCAAGCAGGCCATTTACCGTTTCCGGCGCGCCGACATAGATACATACAACGAGGTAAAGCGGCTTATTGAAAACAGCGGCGGCAAAATCCTTTACCTGACCACTAACTTCCGCTCGCTACAGGCCATTGGGGACTGGGTAAACCCGGTATTCAAGGAACTTTTGCCCGAAAAGGCCGACTCGTACCAGGCTGCCTTTACCAGCATGGATACCGTGCGGCAAAACATTAACGGTAAAGCCTGCGGTGTGAAGACCATTACCATACCTAAAATTAAGTACAATAAAGCGGAACAGATTGCCTTTATAGATGCCGGACGTATTGCCCGCTGGATTCGCTGGGCCATTGACGGCGGTATTTCTTTGTGCCGCACTGACAGTGAATTGGAAGCAGGGCTGACTGATAATCCCCGGCCAGAAGACTTCATGATTTTGCTGCGCTACAAGGCACACATGGACTTATATGCAAGGGCTATGGAAGAGCAAGGCATACCCTTTAGAATTGCCGGCGGTGACGGATTTTCCAATTCTGCCGAAATGGCGGAAGTGATTAAAATATTAAGGGCCATTATTGACCCTGATGACCCGGTGCTGCTGGTTGCAGCCCTAAGGGGAAGCCTTTTCGGTATTAGTGACAATCAGTTATGGCTCTTTAAACAGGCAGGCGGCCATTTTAACATATACAGCGACGTACCTTCCAGCATAAATGATAATGACAAAGGGGTTTTTGAGTGGACCTTTAACATGTTCCGGCAATTCAGGGAATGGACTATTACCCTCCCGGCCAGTGCCGCCATGCAAAATATTATGAGGGAGCTGGGAATAATTTCTCACGCGCTTACAGGAGAACTGGGCAAGAGCCGTAGCGGGCATCTACTGCAATCCCAAGAGTTCCTTGCTGCCGCCGAACGCAGCGGCATAACTTCATTTTACTCCCTGGTGGAATACCTGACCCTCCTCATGGAATCCGGAGTGGAAGAGGAAATCAACATCGCACCCTGGGAAGACGATGCGGTAAGGTTAATGAACCTGCATAAGGCTAAGGGCCTAGAGGCGCCGGTGGTGTTTCTGGCCAACCCCGGCAAAAATGTAAAGTGGCCACCAACTATGCACATTAACAGAGTGGGGGATAGCACTCCCAGGGGGTACTTCGTTATCCAAAAGCAAAAGTCATTTAACAAAGAGACCCTGGGGCAACCCGTGACTTGGGACCGGTATTGCCAGATAGAACAGCAATACCTGGATGCCGAGGAAACACGCTTAATCTATGTTGCAGCCACAAGGGCCAAAAACCTCCTGGTTGTTAGCACCTACCCGGGCAAACCCGACTTGAGCGCATGGCATCCTTTCAATGGTCATTTCGCGGGTGTTTCAGAGTTAGAAGATGTTTCAGGCACCGATTCAGGCCCAACCGGTGAGGAAGGTATCGAGATTAGCCTGGAGGACTTGGACGAAGCAAAGGGTGGGTTCCTGGGACCGCGGAATCCCATGAATGAACCCAGTTATAATGTTGCTGCTGTTACGGAACTGGTAAAAGGGAAAAGTGGAGGCCCTGCCAGGCAACGGACGGGCCGCGGGCAGTCCTGGGGCCGGGTAATGCACAGGGTTTTAGAAGCCTGCGCTGAAAAGGTTCCCTCAAACCTGGAGCTTTTCGTGGAAAACATCCTTGCCGAAGAAGAAAGGGATGCCGGGGAGAAAACGGAGGTTTTAAACCTGGTCAATGGAATTTTAAAGTCAAGTCTCTGGAAGAGGATGCTAAAAAGTGAAAAGCGCTTTGTAGAAGTGCCCCTTTCTGTGAAGGTGGAAACCGGCGAATACGGTTTTACTACCGAAACGATAGTTTCCGGCGCCATTGACCTGGTTTTCCTAGAAGAGGATGGCTGGGTGCTGGTGGACTACAAGACGGATACTGTGGAAGATAATGACATGCTGGCAGAGCTGGTGGAATACTACACCCCTCAGGTGCAGATGTATAAAGAATACTGGGAAGAGATTGTTGGCGAAAAAGTCCATGAAACCGGGCTATATTTTACTCAATTACAACAATGGATTCCAGTATAGTAGTACCCCACTAAAAGAGCCTTCGCTTTTTACAGGGGAGGTTATTTTGATTCCTAAACAAACTTTACGCTTGCAAATATTGTCTTGACTGTCACACATGTTACATGCTACACTTTGAAATAACTAAATTTGCCAATACTGTTTGTGATTTCTGTGAAATTGTGGTTATGCACCTGGGTAGTGGGCATAGTATTTATTAATGAGTGCCCAGTGGAGGTGTATAATTTGGACAAGAACAAATCTAAGAATACAAATGAAAAGGATTCTAAAAAAGATCATAAACCAGGGGGTGGAAGAATGGCAGTCAGTTTGAGAGAGTTCCCAACCGTAAAAGGAAGGGATGCGGAAAGATTTTTGGAGGAAAAAAAGAAAATAGAAGAGTTGAGAGAGAAGTTGAGCCATAATTTTAAAAATGATCCACCCACCCGAAAAGTTAGTAGGAGAAGTAAAGGTTTTTATATATGCAAACCCAAATAGGAGAACAGCCTTTAAGTTTTTACCCTATTATCGATTGTAATTATGACACATATAAAAATTTTCGATGTAAAAACAGTAGCATGGAATCATTTTTAAGAACAGAGGCCCGTTTAAGTCACTTAGAAAAAGATTCCAGTACTACTTTAGTATTCGTTGAGGATGAAATTATTGGATACTTTACATTAAGACATCAAGAGGTTGCTTTTGAAACAGATGATGAAATCCATACAGAAGATTGTTTGGAAATTGCTAGAATTGCAATTTTAGAATCAAAACAAGGGTTGGGTTTTGGTCAATTAGTAGTTAGTCATATAATTGATTTAGCATATATGTTTAATGAGAAATATATTGTTGGAGCAGCTTTAACTGAAGTAGTTGATTGGTATAGAAGTAAATTTCAATTTAAACTAATGATAGAAGATGAATTTTCCAACATAGAAAACGAACCAATTACTTTTATCTATCTAAACCTTGAGTTTGCGGATTTATTAGAAGAATATTATAATAACCCTTGAAATAAATATCCTGCCTTTGATGGGAGGATATTTATTATGACTATTCTGTGATTTTAACCAGTTTCCTATAGCATGTAATAGTTCTGTTTTTTAATTCTTCAATCTCGCCCCAGGCAGTATAGAATTTACTTATTAACTCATCCGAGCCTTCCCCAATAAGTTCTTCAAGTTTACTTCTACGGCGATAAACTTTTCCATGAGTTTATTGAAAGTTTCCGTCTTGGTGGTCATCTGGTGGGCTTTATTAACCCCGTCAATGCTAGTTCCCGTGTAAGAGCATCCATGCTAGACACTCTCCCTTCCTGGTACTTCTACAACCATTTGCACCCGTGTAGCACCCTCAATGTCGTTTTAATGGCAGTGGTAATCCTCCATCACCAGCACCTCTGGATCATGACAATCAAAAACTCTACCGTTCGGTCAAACTAAAGCATTTACAGTCATTTAAAGAACCTCCCTTAAAAACATGTTATTATCCACATTCAGCCTCAAACCCGCATTTTTGGCGGTTTCTGGTGTCAGAGGTGGGACTTGAACCCGCATAGTTTTAACCACACGCCCCTCTGAATGATTCAAACAAATTGTGTAGAAGTAACTGAAAAAAAGGAACATAATTTCAAAAAGGGGTTATTACCTTGAAAAGAGTTATCGCGACCGTTTCTTTGGCGGCCTTGTTGGTTAGCGGTTGTGGCCATACCGGTGATAATACGAAGGTCGATACAAACGTCAACCAACCAAAGAATCAACAAAGGAACGAAGTTAGTCCATCACCACTTGCGGTCAATTACAAACCGACTAAGAGTAAAGATTTGGCGTCAAGAAAAGCATTGGCGGCAGAAAGGGAAAAACAAGAAAACGTATTAAGCGGGAATTACAAGGACAAGCCCAAGCCGCCGGTTAAAGATTGGACGCCGGGAAAAGGGTATAGGCCGGAAAGACTTCGAATTTGGTCAAATAACAATATGTTGCCGGTTCCGGGGTTTGGAACAATTAGTTGGGACGACCTTATTAAGAAAGAACCAAAATTCCAAGCTTATTTGGATTGGTTCTTTGATAGGGATGTTAATTGGGACGCTTTGTATGAATACCAAAGAAAGAATTATACTTTGAAAGAAGTTGCCCAAATGAGTAAGGAAGAACGTTATAAAGAGGTTGCAAAGTTGTTAACAGAAGCAAAAGAATTTTACTTTGGTAACTTTTATACGAACCGATTGAAAGACTACCAACCGAAAAGTTGGTTTAGAGAAAAGCAACAAATATTTTTAAGAGATTATTTCCATTCCTTTCATGTTCTATGTGCACAAGAATTTTCCGAATCCAAGGTAAATACAGAATCGGGCCTTCCCAAAGCGGAAGTTCCCGTTTGGTTCTTTGATGGAGCGTTACGAATGTGGGCCAATGAAATGGAGAAAGGTGAAGGGAATATGCACAGTCTTTATTCATTTTCAAATTATCAAGATACAGTTGATATGTTTTTTATAGGGTATTGAAATTGACCAAGGTGGATCTATTTGATGCACATGGTGGTCCTGTTTGAGTGCACGAGTGGGTCTATCCTGAAATATTACTCATATAATTTGTTAACATGTTGGCCGCTCCTGGGGCAGCCCAGTAGCGGCCAACTTTTGGGGTTATTCAGCTAAGTCCTCCAATTCCCGTCCAAGTCTTGGATGGGAATTGGAGGACTTAATTTTTTTAACAGGTTAGCTATCTGATATTGGGTTATTTTTTATGATGGCTACACAAGAGAGTTGACATCCTGCACGAGTATAGTCAACTCTAAAAGCTGGGAAGTTAGAACCCCTGTTTCTGTTATTCTATGCATGTTCCAGTCAAACCCGGCAGTGATTCTGCTCTTTTCCGTGCACCTATTCCGGAGTTTGCCCTAAACGGCTCCTAATCGTCAGGAAGAAAGAGTTTTGCTTCAGAGAAAGCGGCTCTTGACGGAGTCCTGTCCGGGATAGCGGGACGCTATCACATGCTTAGTTAGTGTGAATAAAACTGTCATATTGCCACAGGAGCTTTCCGTCAAACAAGTTTCTTTTTTTATTTTTCTGTGGAAAGATTTTGTTATCTAAAATGACCCCTTTATTAGGAGTAACGACAATTTTCCTGTAAAACTCTTCAATAACCACATTCTTTTCCTCTATACTCATATGGTTCCATAACATAGGAATGTTTACCAGTTTTTCCAGCCATCCAGCTTTTAATGCCAAAAGAGATTTTTTTTGCCGTAAGAATATTTTGTTTTCTTCCATTATGCTTTTAACTTGTTGAATCTCTTTTGAGGCATTATTTACGATGTCGCTGTAGCAAGACAGTTTGCTTTCCTGGTCACTATCGTCTTGCTCTAACTTTGCCTCTTCCGATAAAGCCTTAAATTTTGCGGCCTTATTTTTCAGGTGCACCAACTGCTCTTCTAGCATTTCGATATCTAAAATAACATCGGATATCTCTGATTTAACTTTTTCCTCAATTTTAGATAATAGTTCGTCCTCTGGGAGAGTGGCAATTATTTCTTTAATATCGTTAATGACAAATTCTTCTATTGTATCTGCCGGAAGCCGTAAACATTTTTTAGGGCATTTGTATATACGATTTCCCATAGACCTTTTCTGTGCCGCCTTTTAAAATGCTTTTTGACCGGTTATCCTTTGGCAGTAGCATTTGTCCGCATGAGCAGTACAAAAGTCCCTTTAGTATGTTGGGAGATGAATAATGTTTGGATGATATGCGGCTGGTTTTCTTTCTCAAAAGCACTCCCTGGGCAATGTCCCAGGTCTTTTTATCTATGATTTTAGGAATATACTTGCTCTCAACCATCATCCAGTCGGCGGGGTTACGCCAGGCGCTGTTGGACCGGTCTAATCTTTTATTCCAAGTTAGGTATCCGGCATAAAATGGGTTTTTTATGATCCCTTCAATTTGCCACCTGGTCCATCTTCCGGTTGGTGAATGACCTGGGGCTACAGAGTTAGCTATACTCTGAAAACTAAAGCCCCGGATATATTTTTGATAAACATCTTTTACGATTTCTGCCGCTAAAGGCAAAATTTCAATTGCGCCCGTTTTAATGTTTAACTGGTAGCCAAAGGGTAGGCTGCCGCCCACCCACTCTCCTTTATCAACTTTATTTTTCATTGCCTCGCGTACCCTGGCGCTGGTTCTTTCTGACTCGTGCATGGCGTTGGCATAGGAAATCATTTCGCTCACAATATCCTGCTCAAAGGGCTGTGTCATTCCCGGCATGGAGTAGATTAACTGAATTCCACATTGGTCCAATATCTCTATAATAGAAATGAACTGGACTACATCCCTGGAAACCCTGTCGCTGCATAGGGTGATAACCGCTTTAAATACGCCTGTTCGCGCATCCTTTAGTAGTTCCATCATGCCTTTACGCCTGGTAAAATGAGTTTTATACCCAGGTTTTTTTTCGTCTTGGTAGGTATTAGTTAGACGGAGTTCATATTCTGTAATTATTTTTTGCGCGGCCTGCATCTGCATTTCTATGCTCATGCCTGATTCCTGCTTGTGTGACGAGTACCTGTTGTAAATGGCCACGGGAGTTTGTGGTTTTAAAACGTCTGAAATTGGCAATTTTCTCACTCCTTACTGAAACTCAGTCTGCAACTCCCAGAATTTCTGTATCATTGGTTAAAACTTCAATCCTAAAAGGGTGAATCAAAATAAACTTAATTATTTGGTTATACACACTCTTCTGCTCGTTAAAATTTAGGCTTGCAAAACTTTTCTCCCAGTCTTTAAGGATGGGCAAAACTTTATCCTGCCGTTGCCCCAATGCGTATAATTCACTTTGTGCGGTATTAAAGTGACTCATCTTTTCCTCTATTTCTGTTTTTTGCTCATGAAGTTTCATAATTTTACTATCAAGCTGCCTTTTTTTGAACTCATGGGTTTCCCTGCAATAATTGTCAGAGTGGCGGCTTATTTCTTTTGCTAACCTTTCGTTTTTACTGTTAAGGGTATTGATTTTGGTTTCTATCTCGTGCAGACGGTTTTGTAATACTAATCCGGTCTTCTTTTCTAATACCCTATTGTCAAGGCTGCTAAACCAGTGGCTGCAGTGAGAAAATACCATAGATTCCAATTCATTGATGTTTATTCGTTTACTAGGACAATCTTGGGTGCAATTACTATCGGGACAACAGTATTTGTATTTTTTGCCTAACTTCCTCACTCTGAAGGTGGTTTCATAGTTTTGCGCACAGCACACAAGGCCTTCTAACAAAGCTGCCTTTTTCTTACTACTTTTTGATCTGGAAGCTGGTGTATACTTTTCAAGGGTTTCTTGAGCTTGCTGCCAGATTCTACTATCCACGATTGGTTTTTGGTCTTTTAAGTGGACCTTTTCGCCAAACCGCTCTGAAATGCCTAAAAATAGGGGGTTGCTGCCGATTTGTTTTATCTTGGCAGTTGTCCATTTGCCGGTTTTGCCGTTGCGAGAGGCCCAAAGAGTGTTTTGTTCATTTAAAAGTTGGGCAATTTTTTGTGGGCTTTTTCCGTCTGCAAGCAGATGAATAATTTGCTTAACTGCTGCCGCTTCTTCCCTGATGACCTTTAGCTCCTTGCTATTTTTATCATATTGAAATCCGAATCCCGGCTGACCACCCGTCCAGAGCCCCATGCTGTGTGAAGTTTTCAGGCCAAGAATTACTTTTTCCCTAATCCCTTCACATTCTTTTTGCAGCAAAGCAGCAAAAACGCATTCAACCATCCACCCATAATCAGTAGTAAAGGGATGTTCAGCGGGGTCAGAGAAAATTATTTGTACCCCATGTACTTGAAGGGAATGGGCTATTTTCAGGTATTCCCTTGCCCTTCGCGTTAACCTGTCCCGTTTAAAAACGATTAGCTGGCTAACTTCACCCTTCTTTGCTTTTTTAAGCACTGCTTGCAGGTTTTTTCGCTGCTCCATTGGGGTTGTAAAGCCGGATACCCCGGCATCAGTGAAAATGTTTTCTTCCTTTAATATGATCCCCAGGTTTTTGGCAGCCTCTATGTTTGCCCTTTTTTGAAATTCTAAGGTCAGCTGCTGCTGATTGGTAGATGCCCTTATATAAGCACTGACTTCTTTGCTAAAATTCATTCTTCCACCTCCGTATCTAATTCTTCGAGAAGGACTTCGATTGCTTTAGTTACATAAGACTTCAAACCAGTTCGCTTCATGATACTCTTCTGGAAATAATAATTCATCATATTTCATCATCGTGGTCCTCCACTTACGGGAATAATTTTAGGTGCAAGGTAACTAATATAAAAGGAAATAAATTTACTTTTTTTTTCACATGAAATTAATCGCTAAAATAGTTCACTTGAAATAAATCTGCGCTTTTTTTCAAGTGAATTTTTTTGTTTGTTTTTTTCCTTTTATCCAAGGATTCATTTGTTTAAAATGAAGTTGCTAAAATCAATCGGAGG
The DNA here is from genome assembly GCA_009711705.1 of Bacillota bacterium. Classification (GTDB taxonomy): domain Bacteria; phylum Bacillota; class Desulfotomaculia; order Desulfotomaculales; family VENG01; genus VENG01. The sequence goes on along the minus strand of VENG01000009.1, from coordinate 41,664 downwards.
TGAAAGTACATGTTAGGATTAGAAAGAGAGACTTATAAAAAGAGGCCATCAAATGTTCTTCCTATGGAAGCAAAGTTGGTGCGTAAAACTACCATTAAAGAATCTTTAAAAAACTTTGTTAAAGATATGCAGGCCGAAAACTTAGGCCAGCGTACGATAGCTTTTCATATGGAGAACATGGCCGCCATGTTAAAGATTCTTGAAAAGCAGGGTATTATCATTAAAATTCCTGCTAAGCTGACAAAAGATATGATCAAACAGAATCTCATTTTATACATGGTAAGTAAGAACTATAAGCCAAATACGATCAATGGGAGAATTAAAACTCTGCGTAAATACATAACCTTTTTGTCACAGGAAGATTATATTGAGACGAATTTTGCTTCAACTTTAAAAAAGGTGAGAGGTAAAGGTGAGCCCATCCAGGCCTTTACAAAAGATCAGGTAGCAAGGCTCTTAGAGCAGCCTGACAGGACTACCTTTACCGGCTTTCGTGATTATACGATCTTCCTTTTGCTGTTGGACACTGGAATCCGATTGGCCGAGCTTTGCGGCTTGCGAATTCAAGATGTTGATTTAAAAGAGGGGATGATCAAGGTCTCAGGTAAAGGCTCAAGCGGTCATGTCCCTTTTTCGGGCAGGTGTGCAAAAATACTAGAAAAATATCTTTACTATAGAGACCTAAGACCTAATGATTCTGACCATTTATTCACTAGTATCCATGGGACAGCCCTTAGCCGCAGCACCATTCAGGACCAGTTTAAAAAGTATGGCAAAAAGGCTAAAATCGTTGACGTACGCGTCTCGCCCCACACCATGCGCCATACCTTTGCTAAATACTATATTCTGGGCGGGGGAGATGCCTTTTCGCTGCAGAAAATACTTCGCCATAAGAATATGGACACAGTGAAGATTTACGTAAATCTCTGGGGCGGCGAAGTTAAAAAGCAGCATGATAAATACAGCCCTTAGCAGCAGTCCCTTTAGTTTGGTTTGAAAGGGGACAATACGCCCCTTAGCCCCCTTGCCATGTATCCTAATCATCTGCTCCTCAAACAAAATATGTTCAACTTTTATTCTCACTGCCTCTGATACCCGAATGCCTGTTTCCAAAAAGAGTAAAATGATAACGTAATCCCGAAATCCAACAAATGTTTGCCTATTAATGACTGATAAAAGTTTGTTGACCTGATTTTTGGTAAAGGTTTCAATAATTGGCTTGTCCTGCTTGAGCTTGGTGAGGCGCTTGGCAGGATTGGACGAGATATATCCCTCTTTAAGAAGGTACGTGTAAAAGCTGCGGCAGGTTCTGATTCTGCCATTGATGGTATTAATTTTGAATCCGTGCTTAATCATGGGCAGGTTAAAATTTTGCTTCAAAATATTTTCTGTCATAGACACCGGTGCGGTATTTTTTTCTTCCTGGGTCAAAAAGTTTTTAAGGGCTGACAGGTTTTCTTTATGCCATTCCCTTGTGCGGGGAGCCAGGCCCTTAAGCAGCATGCCGGTCAAAAAGATATCGACGGCTTCCGTAAAATCAATTTCTCTTACCTCATTTTTAGGTCGTGTACTGCTGCCTGATGTCTTGAGTCCCTTACGCCGTGCCATTTTCATACCTCCAATAAAAAAAAGTAGTGTGCGGTTACATTAAACCTTCGCACACTACTTTTTTGTGAACATGCATACGTCTCGTTTTTAAACATAAAAAATGGGCTTTTTTTGGTAATCCCCCAAAAAGCCCATTTTACCTGCGTTTGGTGTCGGAGGGGGGACTTGAACCCCCACGAGTTACCCCACACGCCCCTCAAACGTGCGCGTCTGCCGATTCCGCCACTCCGACATGTAACTTTTTCGTGGCTCATTGTTACGCAAGAACTATTATAACAAATATGCTTTTTCAAAGCAAGAGATGATGTTTGGAAATTTATATCTGAGACCATCGAGTGAGATAAAAGAGCTATGGTTTCTCTAAATAAAGGTAACTATAGATTTTATAATTTTTCATAACTCTAGCCACAAAATTCCTGGTTTCAGGGAACGGAATTTCAGATGTTTGGAGCTGGTTTTCCTCCCAATCCCTTTCAGCTAGCCACTTTCTCACGTTACCTTGTCCGCCGTTGTAGGCCGCCAATGCCGCCTGCAGGTCACCGTTAAATTGCTCTAAAAGATGCGATACATACCATGCTCCCATGCGTATACTGGGCTCCACCTCGTACAATTGGTCAGGATGGAACGATTCCATGCCAAGTTGTTGGGCTATCCAATCACCTGTTGTAGGCATTATTTGCATCAATCCCCGGGCCCCTTTTGGTGATCTTGCCCCGGGATTGAAATTACTTTCTTGTTTGATGATGGCAGCAAGCAGTAATGGATCTACACTGTTTTGGGCTGCATATTTTTCTATTACATGCTGGTGGTGGTATGGGTATAAGTAACTGCCCATGTTTTCAATGTTAAAGAGTAAAGCTAAAAAGATAACAATGAGGAGAATTCTCACTAGTTTTTTTCTTTTTTGGTAAATAACCGCCAAAAATAATCACTCCCGGGCCTGCTTGTTACAGATTATGCTATGGAAATGAGTAAAATAACTTTCTCCAAAGTTCTGCCACCTTGTTAAAGGTCTCTTGCGGCGGCCCACTGTTATCAATAATACGGTGTGCTTTTTTTACCTTGTCAGCCTGGGGCATCTGGCTGTCTATGCGGTGCTTGGCTTGTTCTTCACTAATGTTATCTCTTTCCACAATGCGCTTTAATTGTACCGGCTTGTCTACTGTTACCAGCCAAACTTCATCCATGAGCTTTTCCATGCCGGTTTCAAAAAGAAGCGGTACTTCAATGACCAAAGCCGGGGCCTTAGGGCCCCGGTTAGTTTGAAAACGGGCTATGGTTTCCTTTACCTCCTGCACAATACGTGGATGCATAATTGAATTCAGGCGTTTGCGGGAATCCGAATTCCGGAATACAATATTACCCACTGCTTGGCGATTTAAAGTCCCGTCATCATGTAATACCTTCTTGCCAAAGGCTTCAACTATGGCCTTTAAGGCGGGTTTTCCGGGCATTACTATATCTCTGGCTACCAGGTCGGTGTCTAAAACCCAGGCACCTAGATATTTTAAATGCCGGGCAACGGTACTTTTGCCGCTGCCAATATTTCCTGTCAGCCCAATAATCAATTTCATCACCATAAAGGATTATAACAGAAAATACACATCTGTTAAGGATAAATTTTAAAAATTCCAAGGGCAATCAATATACATCCCGGTATAGCACTTAACTGTCTGCCGATGGCGGTGGCGCCGATACCCTTGCCAAGAATAAGGCCGGCGTAAGTGAGTATCAAGTGTCCCACCCCAACTATAAAGGCTGTCAGCAGAACAGAATATCCCAGCATGGATACTGCAAAGCCCGCGGCAAGGGCATCCATAGACAGTGCCAGCCCTAAAACCAATGCTTCACGGGCAGAGATTTCCCCGGAATGATCGAGATCGGCCCGGGATGGCTCTCTTAAGATCTGGATGACCAAGCCCAGTGCGTGGATGCGAATTTCCATAACTGTTCCCTGTTTACCCTCATCTTCGGCTGTTGTTACACTACGGTGATCGCGCAGAGATTGGATGAGTACCCAAAGGCCAACGGCCATCAATAGTATGCCGCCCAATCTGTGGGCAATAGTTTCCGGAATGTAGTTTGACAAGGTATGTCCGGCAAGCATGGAGATGGCTATGGCCGCCATAGACATGGCACTGATAATCAGTATAGATGTCAAAGGCAGCTTAATGTTACGAATCCCGTAAGCTGTACCGGCACCGAAAGCGTCCAGGTTTAGTGCCAGGGCAAACAATACCAAAGTCAATATTTCCATTCTTTTTGGCTATCCCTCCCTAAGTAAACATTCCGTAAACAATACTATGGGAGAGAAGCCTTAAACGTGCTTGGCCCAGTTATTTAGCCTTTTGACAGCGGGGACAAAAATAGGAACTGCGGCCACCTAGTTTCATTCTCTTAATTTCTGTTTCGCAATTCAGGCAGGGCTGACCTTCTCTACTGTAAACGCGGAGTAATTCCTGGTAGTTACCCATTCTACCATCCCCGTCCACGTAATCCCTGAAAGTGGTGCCGCGGTTTTTGATGCCTTCTCTGAGAACCTTACGAATGGCATGGTATAGGTTGGTTACTTCTCTCGGCTTTAACGAGGCTGCAATTCGCTGCGGGTTAATGCGTGCGCGGTGCAGTGCTTCATCCACATATATGTTACCCAGACCGGCGATAAATGTTTGATCCAGTAAAAGACTTTTTATCTTTGCCCTTCGCCGGCGCAAATCGCGCCGGAAAACGTTTTTGTCAAAGTTTTCGTCAAGGGGCTCTATGCCTAAATCTTTAAGCCCGGGCACAGCATCCAGTTCATTGGAAGGACTGAGTATTATTTTGCCAAACTGGCGCGTGTCGTTAAAGTGGAGCTCAAACCCGCTGTCTAATATGAAAACTGCATGCGTGTGTTTTGCCGGCGTACAAGGCGATGTGTATACCAGGCGCCCGGTCATGCGTAGGTGTATTACCAATGTTAAATTCTCTGAGAGGTGAATGAGCAAATATTTCCCTCTTCTGCCCAAACCAATAATTTTTTTGCCCGTAATCTGTTGTATAAAAGCATCCTGTGTCTGCAATCGAATTACCTTAGGCAAGTAAATTTTTACTTCTGTTATTACGGTGCCAAGCAGTTTTTTTTCCAGAGATCTTTTAATAGTTTCAACTTCCGGTAATTCGGGCATATCAGCATCTCCTAAAGTTTTTTCACATCATACCAATTGGGCCCTGCTTTTAAATCTACGATCAGTGGTACATTCAAACTAATGGCGTTTTCCATACATTCCCGTACGAGTTTAATAAGGGATGTTAATTCTTCTTGCGGTACGTCAAAAATTAATTCGTCGTGTACTTGTAGTATCATCTTGGCCTGAAGGTTTTGCTTCTTTAATTCATCGGCAACTTTTACCATAGACAATTTTATAATATCTGCGGCGCTCCCCTGAATAGGTGTATTCACCGCTGTCCGCTCACCGAAATTACGCACATTACGGTTAGGACTGAAGATGTCAGGTAGGTAGCGTTTTCGATGCAAAATGGTGGTTACATAACCGTTCTTCCGTGCCTCGTCTATGGTTTGCTGTATATAACTCTGCACCCCGGTATACCGGGCAAAATAGTTTTCAATATATCGCTTGGCCTCTGCCCGGGTGACTTTGATATCTCTGGAAAGGCCAAACTCACTCATACCATAAACAATACCAAAATTTACGGCCTTTGCCCGGCTGCGCAGGTCCCTTGTCACCTGGTCCATATCGACCCCAAATACTTCCGAGGCGGTTCTTGAATGTATGTCCTGTTGCTGCTCAAAGGCTTCGCTGAGAACGGCGTCACTGGACATGTGGGCAAGAATACGCAATTCTATCTGAGAATAATCAGCTGCCAAAATGATGTTGTCGGTCTTCCGCGGTAAAAATACCTTTCTTATTCTTCGTCCTTGTTCCAGTCTAATGGGTATGTTTTGCAGGTTCGGCTCGGCGCTGGAAAGACGCCCCGTAGCTGTAACAGTCTGGTGAAAGGTAGTATGAAGCTTGCCGGTGGTGCGGTTAACCAGGTGAGTCAGACCGTCAACATAAGTAGATTTTAGTTTAGCCAGTTGGCGGTGGGTGATAATCTTTTCTATTATCGTATGACTACCGGTTAATTCTTCTAATACCTTGGCGTCAGTGGAATAACCGGTTTTAGTGCGCTTGATAACGGGTAATTCCAGTTTTTCAAAGAGAATTTGGCCCAGCTGCCGTGTAGAATTTATATTAAATTCTTCCCCGGCCAGGGAGTATATATCTGCGGCAATGTCTTCAATTTGTTTTTTTAGACCGGCGGACATCTCCTTTAGCTTTTGTGCGTCCACCGCTACTCCGTCTATCTCCATGCGTGCCAATATAGAAATAAGGGGAAGCTCAACGTTATAATAAAGATCAAATAAATCATTTTCCTTCAGTTTATCTTCCAATATTTTAACCATAGTATAAATGCTTTCAGCAATTGCCGCAGTATTTTGTTCTTGCTGGGAGGGGAGCACTATATTCAAGTATTTTAGGGCCAGCTCATTGACCTCTAACCCAGTATAACCGGGATTTAACAGGTAGGCGGCCACCATGGTATCAAAGGCTATATTTTCAAAAGGTACTCCCAAAAAATAAAGCAGTCTGGTAATTCTTTTAGCATCGTGACAGTATTTTTTAATGCCAGGATCAGAACAGAGATCCTTTAACACCTGTGGAATCTGTTCATTATCCACTTTGTTATCTAATGGAACATAAAAGTTTTCCCCGGCGGCCGGTGTTAATGCGATAGAAGTTAATTCACCCTGCTTGTTTTGGTTAATGGCAACGGCCATTTTCCCGGTGTTGTTTACCTTTTGCTTTAGCTGATCAAGCTTTTCTTCAGTTTTTGCGACAGAATACGTAGGGGTATAGGGGCTAAAACCGCTATCTGCATGATCATTATCATCTTCTTTAACCGGCTTTTCACCCATTTCCTCGATAATATTTTTAACTAGAGATTTGAATTCAAGGCGACTGAAGATTTGCAGCAGCTCGGGGTAATCGGGACCGTGCCACCGGCACTTTTCTATATCGATTTCCACCGGTACTTCACGCGTTATTGTTGCTAATTCCTTGGACATCAGAGCCTGTTGATCAAATTCCTCCAGCTTGTTATGCCAGCGGGACGGTAGTTTCTCTTTATTGGCCAGCAATTCTTCTATACTGGGGTACTCCTGGAGTAATTTAGCGGCAGTTTTTGGACCTATCCCGGGTACACCCGGGATATTATCGGAAGAGTCGCCCATCAGACCCTTAAGGTCAGTAAAATATTGCGGGGTAACCCCGAATTTATTTTTTACGCTTTCCTCGTCATATTCTTCTAGTTGGCTGATTCCTTTTTTTGTATGTAGAACTGTTGTACTAGGGGAGACAAGTTGTAATACGTCACGGTCTCCCGAAACTATCAGGCAGTTCAAGTTCTTCTCTTCCGCTTTGGTAACGATGGCACCTATAAGGTCATCTGCTTCGTAGTTGTCCACCTCAAAAATAGGGATGCGCATCGCTTTTAAAATATCTTTTAATAATGGGAATTGAGGTCTGAGTTCGTCGGGTGTAGCTTTCCTGTGCATCTTGTATTCGGAATACTGGCTGTGTCTGAAAGTGATTTTCCCTTTATCAAACGCCACGGCAACCAGCTCCGGTTTGCGCTCTTGTAGTACTTTAAACAACATAGTTGTAAATCCGTAAGCGGCATTAGTAATAATACCTTCGCTGTTAGACAGCAAAGGTATGGCATGAAAGGCTCTGTGGGCCAAGCTGTTACCATCGATTACCAACATTCTATTCTGTGACATAACCGGCACCTTCCTGGAGTGATATTTTCTAGTATTTCACCGCAGTGGGCTAAAATACCTGCCATTAAGCTGTGTATGGCGGCAGGAGTTTAACCAACGCTACTAGAATAAATTGGATAAAGGCTGGAAACTCATTCAATCCTGGTGAGAGTTTTTCTAACTGAATCTCCAAAAATTACTTGGGAGTGGTATATTTTGTTCAGGCGAGTTTTATTAATTGTTTTATTAATTGGTCTGTTGCTGTCCGGAGTGCCGGCTGCAGGTGCTGACGATGCTGCCATTGAGGATCTGCTTTTATTGGAAGAAATGATGGGCCGCCTGAATCAGTACCATCTTGATCAACCAGAGCCGGGTCAGTTGATGCAAGGCGCCATAAACGGTATGTTAGGCTCCATGGAGGACCCCTATACTGAATATTTCAGCCCTGAAGAGCTAAAGGAGTTTGCCAATTCCCTGGATAATGATTTGTTTGGCATCGGGGTGGAGTTGCGGCCCGGTGATTATCACCCCATAGTGGTTAGGGTGATACCTTCTTCTCCCGCTAAAGACGCGGGAATTCAGGCCGGTGACACTATTGTAGCTGTAGATGATGCCAGTTTAAAGGGACTTAATTTTGCTGAAGTGGTGCAGGTCATACGGGGACCGGAAGGATCTAAGGTTAAAATTACTGTAGACCGGCCAGGCAAAGGGCAAAAGGACTTTATCGTAGTAAGAGGACATATAAATATACCTACGGTTGATTCTAGCTTACTGGATGATCAAACCGGTTATATTTATGTCGGTTCCTTTGGCTCGGAAACCGCTAACGAGTTTAGTAGTGCACTTAGTGATTTACTTGCTGAGGATATAAAATTTCTGGTTTTGGATTTACGTAATAACGGCGGAGGGTATCTGCAGGCAGCGGTAGATATGGTGTCACAATTTCTTTCCCCCGGCAGTGCGGTGGTATCAATAGTTGATAAAGATGGTAATACCGACTCTTACGTGACTTCAGGGTGGCCGTCGGTCGCGGCAGTACAAACTGCTATTGTGGTAAATGAAAGTTCGGCCAGCGCGGCAGAGGTGATGGCCGGTGCTATGCGAGACCATGATCGGGCAGTACTGGTGGGAACTCAAACTTACGGCAAAGGAGTAATGCAAACGGTTATTCCTCTGTCCAACAAAGGGGCTTTGAAGGTCACTACCCACCGGTATTATACACCTTCGGGCACTGATCTTGACGGCACTGGTTTGATTCCTGATCGCCGGGTGCTTACCCCTGAGCTGCAGCTTGTTGCTGCTGCTCAGGTATTGACAGAAAGTAACCCGCTGTTGGAATTTGCACTAAAAGATAATATAGTAAGAATTAATAATCAAGACGTGGAATATCTGGGGCCCATGCCGCAGATGAAATCAGAATCTTTATTTATCCCTTTAAGGTTCTCGTTGGAAGCACTTGGATACGAGGTTTTCTTTGATCTTAACTGTATCAGAATTAGTGGTTTCGGCGATACTTTGGAAGTATATCCCGATAGTGGTAAATTAATTTTTAATAAGGATGAGAAAGAGTTGAAGGACCCAATAAAGACAGTAGAAGGGGTGCGTTATATATCCCTTGAAGCATTGAAATTGCTTAAACTTAATATTAACACCACTCCGGACAATGTAAGCATAGCCACACGGTAACCGTTGGACGGGAAGGTGTTTGGCAGGAAAACATTATGCAGTGTGGAATAATATAATATAGTATAGTATCCCCGCAATGTGGGGGAGGTGAAGGTGTTGGCAAAAAAAAGTATGCCCTGTCCATGTGGCAGTGGGGTGGAATATGAGGTGTGCTGTGGAAGCACCTCAAACGTTGTTTCTTTAACTCAAGTGCGTTTGCGTAAGGTGGGACAAAAACTGCGCCGTTTGCTGGGTGACTATGTGGGAAGGTATGAGTTTGCTAAAGATGCCTCCCGGGCCCAGGAATTATACTTTCGGCACCTTGACGTTAGTATAAATGATTTTGACGACGACTTTTTAATGGAACGCTGTTTTGAATGGTTTATATTTGATTTCAGGCTCCCGGACGGAGATAGGATTATTGATAAATTCAAAAGGTTAACTACTTTGAGTGACGATGAGAAGTTCCTTTTGGAAGGTTGGTCCCGAGCAGCAAACAGTCTCTATGAAGTTAAGGCTGTTTATCCCGGGAAACTTTTTCTAGAAGATTTGCTATTGCGTGACCAGCTGGTAGTAACGGATGTCAACGCGGTAAAAGAAATTAATCCTGGTTTTATTCTTTACATGCGCATTTTACCCGTTGGAGACGAAAATGAATTTTCCACCAGCGGCTTAGCTTTGCCGAGCAACTGTAGGAGTATCTTATTAAAAAAACTGTTCGCCGATGCTTTTCGTTTTTGGGAGAACCGTAATCACCCGGAGGATTGGAAGTTCTACCTCAGGGAACGCAGCCACGTGGTGAATAGTGTTGTGATGCAAATTACTACAGATTCCGGTTTAGAATGGCTGGATGAGGATTGTGAAGAAGGGCGACCGGAACAATTATTCCAAGAAATTGATTTTAACAGTCACTGTACGGTGCCTGAGGATTTTCCCTGGAGAGAAGCTCGTTATCAGCGCGTGGCACGGGAAGTAGCGGAGGAGCTTTATACATTTAGGTATGATTCTCAACAGGTGAGCAATGCACTGCGTTTGTGGTATGACTTTACATCATTGGAGAGGCCGGCCTTTCGCAAACCGGAAGTTTGGGTAGCAGCCATTGTATATACGGTGTCCAGACTGGAAAAAGATGATCGTGAAAACCAAATTTCATTGGCTGAGAGATATGGCATATCAGCTTCCACCATTTCAGGCAAATACCGTTCTATCCGCAAAATCCTTAACTTGAAAGATTGTGACGAGCGGTACTCTACTTGTGGCAAGTCTGACAGTATCCGTAGAGTAAGTAATACCATATCTTTCTTATCTCATTACCTTTCCAAGCGAAAATAAAAAAACGGTCAAAATAGTCATTTATGCAGCTTCTCCCTCATAAAAAGGTGGGAGAAGTTTTACTTGACTAATGAGGTAGGGGAGCTTTTTGTTTGAATTATTTCAAACTATAATGGAAATAGTGGCAGCCCGGGTTACTGAATTCATTGCGGCCCTGGGTTACTGGGGGTTGGCCATTGGTATGGCCATAGAGAGTGCGAACATACCCTTGCCCAGTGAAATTATACTGCCTTTCGGTGGGTATTTGGTATCCACGGGCAGGCTTACCTTTTGGGGTGCAGTAATGGCAGGAACCTTCGGCGGCATTGGCGGCTCAGTTGTTTCTTATTATCTGGGTTTATGGGGCGGCCGCCCCTTTTTACAAAAGTACGGGCGGTACGTGGGCATCTCAGATAATCACTTTTTGCTGGCGGAAAGATGGTTTAACCGTTACGGTGAGGCCACTGTCTTTTTTACACGCCTTATGCCGGTGGTACGTACTTTTATTTCCTTGCCCGCGGGAATTGCCGGTATGAATATCTGGCGGTTTTTGATTTATAGTTTTTTGGGATCGTTACCGTGGTCAATTTTACTGGTTTATCTTGGGGTTAAAATGGGGCAAAACTGGGACGCTCTAAAACCCTGGTTCCATCGCCTGGACGTCGTAGTTGTTGTCGGTTTACTTCTGGTGTTAGTGTATTGGTGGAGACGCCGCAGGAGACACAAGTAATTTTTTTCTATTAATAGGTGGACAATATGAACTTTAAGGACATGGCACTCAGTCTGATCAGCAATTTTGGATATCTTGGACTCGGGCTGGGAATGTTGATGGAATTTACGGGTCTTCCCTTTCCCGGGGAAATAGCACTGGGGTTCGCGGGTTTTATGGTTTGGCGCGGTGTATTGGAATTTGTCCCTACATGGACTACAGCTCTGGGTTTTTCTTGGTGTGGATCTATGCTGGCCTATTTCTTCGGTGCCCGCCTGGGCCGGCCTTTTGTGGTGAAATACGGCAAGTACGGTGGTTTGAATGAAAAGAGACTAAAAAAAGTAGAAGAGTGGTTTAGTAACCGGTGTGTCATTGTATTGGTATTCGGCCGTTTTATTTCCGGTGTTCGGCCGCTAAGTGCTTACGTGGCAGGAATGGCAGGTATGCCATGGACTACTTTTGCCGTCCTTTCTTTTATTGGTACAGCATTCTGGAGCTCCACTTTTCTCGCTGCCGGGCTGTTATTGGGGGCCAATTGGGGCAAGCTGGAATCTTACTCTGTTTTATTGGGCCTGTTCTTCTTCATTCTGTCCGTTGTGCTGGTGTTATACTTCTGGCGCCGTAATCATAGTAGTAAAAAAGATGATGACGAATAAAATAAATCACCCCTGGCAGTATATGCCAGGGGTGAAAATATTATCTGGAATGTAAAACGTTATATTTTCGCATAATAAACTACAGGTTAATTTACAATACCCGGCCCATAGGACAATAATTCGGAAAGGGTATTTAGGCGAAAATGTTCTTCTTTGGCTGCAGACATAACTTCGGTAAGCAATTTTTGTGTGGTGCTGCTACTACTTTGGGGGATAATGTGTAAAATGCTGCCGGGCAGTAGCCAGTCTGCATTTTGGCCGGGCATATCTTGTATCTTTACGGTGCTGCCAATAACTTTGAACCCATGGGAATGAAGAATTTGAGGCCCTTTTGCATCCGGTTTGTTGTCTGTAAGCCTCACCAGCCGGAGGGATGACCCTGTCCAAAGAGAATATAGCTCCTTTGCTTTGTCCATGTTTTCAGGATAATTATTTTTTATCACCTTGCTGTCTAACAAAACGCCTATTTCATGGCCCTTTAATGCCAAGTGACGGATGGCTTTCTGGTTTTTCTTGGCCCAATCCGGATCCAGGAAAAAAGTAGCGGTAATTTGGTTTTCCTCTAAAGACCGTGCAATTGTTGCTACATCCGTTTCCAGTGTTATATCAAATGTTAAAGCTGCAACTTTTTCTTTGGTCTGCACTTTGGTTATCACACTGCCGGCGGCACCGGCTGTGCTGGGGACGTTTTGTCTCACTATCATAGAAAACAATATAGCTGTTGTGGCCAGTAAAAAAAGCACCAGGAAATTACGCGATATTTTTACCAGATCAAAATAGAATATTCGCATTATCACACCTCCTTCATTTTCTCCTAATCAAGGTTATTTTCTTGGGGGTGTCGTTATGTCTGTGAGAATAAAATTCCATGAAAGGCGTGAAAAACTTGCGGTTCGAAAAAGAGAAACTAATCTTTTTAGCTTTAATCTTGGCAATGTCTGTATTTTCTCCTGCCTCTAGTGACGCTGCACCTAAAATAGAAGCTGACGCTGCTATTTTGATGGATGTTTCAAGCGGGCAGGTGCTGTATGACAAGCATGGTTCTAAGCGCCGCTCTCCTGCCAGCCTAACCAAAATAATGACCGGCATAATAGCGCTTGAATACTCTCACCTGGGCGAGGTAGTAACTGTTAGCCGTAAGGCCGGAGCAGTATCTACCGGTTCCACTATAGGCCTTCAGGCCGGTGATGAAATTACCCTGAGTAACCTCCTGGAAGCTGCGTTGCTCTCTTCCGCCAATGATTCCACCGTGGCCATTGCTGAACATATCGGTCTCAGTCACGACGCATTTATACACTTAATGAATAAAAAGGCAGTTGCCCTGGGTGCTTTTCAGACCCGCTTTGCCAATACCAATGGCTACAGTAATCCCAATCATTATTCTACGGCCCAAGACCTGGCTATAATAACGCGCTATGCTCTTCAAAATGAATTTTTTAACCGGCTGGTAAGTACCAAAGAAACCACAGTTGCCTGGTACGAGCCTATTAAAGAAAAAGATATTAAAAATACCAACAGGGTATTAACCCAAGAAGAGTACCCGGGCATAGACGGGGTTAAAACAGGTACGGCCATTAAAGCAGGGAAGTGTTATATAGCATCCGCCACCAGGGACGGTCGCCGCTTAATTGCAGTTATTCTACATAGCTCAAAAAGGTACGACGATGCGGTTGAGCTTTTAGATTACGGTTTTAACAGCACAGATATATATGTTCTATGCCAGCAGGGACAAGCTTTCCCCAACGTTTCGGTAAGTGAAGGTATAAAATCCAGTGTACCTGCAATAGCAAAAGAAAAAGTGTCCGCCTATTTGGACACGCAAGACCCGCCCGAAGTACAGGGGAAGGTTATAGCCTCTAAACTAACTGCTCCGGTTAACAAAGGTGATATTATAGGACAAGTGATCTTTACAACAGATCAAGGAGAATTGGGTAGAACGGACCTGGTGGCCAAGGAAAGCGTACGAAAACCCTGGTGGCCAGTAAGAATATGGAAATAAAAAGCCCGGTTAGTAGATAACAGAAGACACATTCAACTTGACTTCCGCCTGAATTTATTGCATAATAAAGGACGTAACAATTCGGGCGGGTAGTTCAGTGGGAGAACGCTTGCTTGACACGCAAGAGGTCGGAAGTTCAATTCTTCTCCCGCCCACCAGGTATAATAAAAGGTCCGGCATCTGAAAAGGTGCCGGATTTTCTTTTGGTGTCGGGAATTATAACCTCCTCCATCTACTTCTAATTCTAACAGATATCACAAAAAAATCGGCGAAACGTGCGATATGGTGTCAATTTTGTTTATTGATAGCTATAAAAGTTTTAAAAATTTACCCATATGGACAAGGATAAAATGGAAGTGTGAAGTAATTGAGATAAATAGCAAACCAAATAATCTTTTGGGGAGGAGGAATAGCAAGTGAGCTATGCTCTTGAAGAAATATCAGATTGGGAGGATGGCATTCCTTACGATGAATTTGGACAAGCATTGATGCCCGATGATCTATATGATGATAACGAAAGACCGACCACGGACAAAGGTAAAGCGGTTTATGCCCGGGAAGCTACGGATCCATACGGGGCATTGAAATTTGTGGCGGGCAGTACCAAAGATTTTATTTGTTTCGACTATGCCCGGCTGCCTGGTAATTCAATAGTGTTACACAGTTCCATAAACAGTGAATCCTTGGGATATATGGATGATTATGAATACTTTGTCCTCCATGAGGAAAGCGCTGCTGAGGCGGCCCTGGCCATGGTTGAAACAGCGCTGGAATGGCTGGCTAAAAATGATGTTATACATGACCAGGCACATTGGGGACAGGGACCATATTATTTCCACCAAGAGATTTCTCGTGTTTGTGGTGTTTAAGATAGGTTTACACGGCGGTTTTCCAGTGTTATTATACTTTGCAAGAGTAGTAAATAATTTTAATAATATGTTTATAAGGTTGGAATAATGAAAAAAAGAAACCTATTGGGACCACAACACCGCGTAGCTCTGGCCTTTCTGCATACTATTTTTAAAGATAATGATGCTGTGGCTTTTTGGAGTTTGATAAGTTCAGAAGCTCAGGGCTTTTTTAAAGGTCATTGGTACAGTAAAGGATTTTTTACCCTGGAACAGTTAAGAACCATAAGTTTTGATAACTTCTTTATCAGGGAACAATTGAATTCCGTTTTGGCGCAAATTAGGCAGGAATGGGGTAAAGATATATGCGAGTATGGTGTTAGCAATAGGATTATCTATGATGACCAGTTTCACGCCCAGGTGAAATTTATATGTAACCCGGAGCAGGAAGTAGAAATTTTTTCACCTACTGTAGTAAAGGCAATAACTGTTCCTCTGGTTTATGAGTTAACCATTGAAATTGAAGCACCTAATCCTGCTTGGAAAGTTGACTATCTCAACTTCAATATTGATTAAATACTTATTATTAGTCAACAGTACATAAAACTGCAAGTCCCAAAAGAGCCAGGAAAGCAAGGCTTGTGCTCTGATCTATGAAATCGGTGTAATGCTTTTTATCATTAGGTGACAGGGAAGGGGATTCTTCCACATAGTTAGTGAGAAGATCTTCAATGGGCCCGGCGATAACAATAGCGAGGGAGATCAGTAAAGGAATCTTGGCATTTTGGGTTACATAAAGATAAACAGAAGAAGTTACTACACCGGTTCCAAGTAACAAGTTGGCTGATTTAATCAAATGTAATATGTCCAATTATATCGCTCCCAATAAAAGGATGTTACCATCATATTCTCAGTCCCGCGCGAATGTTAAAAGACCGTGGGAAAGCCCTTAAAGTTAAGGGTTTTCCTACGGTCTTATCTTTTTTTCGGGTGTCGATAACCGTAAATTTACCTTACCCGTTAATTTTTTTCTTTAAATTGAGGCATTTCTAAAGTTCAGAGCCATTTTGAACAGCGCTTTAACATTTAAACAGTCGCTCAAAGGGGGTGAAGGTTATAATTAACAGGGCGGAAAACAACCTCACGGCAAAGGTTTTTGTCACCCTATTTAATTCTCTTGGCGCATCCGGAGAAGTGTTAATGGCTCTGGGTTTGGAAAAAAAGAAATGCGACGATCAGATAAGGTTTGAATTGTTCTGGAAGGGTTTCCGGGATTATGCAATCACAAATAAAGATTGCCGGGAAAACTTTCTTAAGGAGTATAAAAAGATAATACCAAGCATCAGGGAGGCGGTACAATGCACGAGATTGCATATGAGGGATATTTTTTATACGGACAGTGACCGGGACAAGCTTTTTAATGAACTTCGTAATACGGAAATAGATATAGCTGTCTTTTCGCGGCAAAGGATTTACCTGGGGGAGGCCAAACGAAAGGAAAAACTGGGTTTTAACGGAAGGAACATTCTTGCCCACCAGTTTATCAGGCAGAGGATAATGATAGAAATACTGAAAGCACTTACAGGTGATCAGCGGGAAGTTGTATCATTCATTATTTGTGACCGGAGCAGAATAAGGTCCTTAAGCCGTATGGAACAGGTGAAAGCTCTCACGTTTTTTGACGGGCGGCGCCCGCTGGTTTTATCCTGGCAAAATGTGCTGGGGCAGATACAGGATGTGCCTGAAGCACGCAGTGTTATGGAAGAAGTGGAAAGAATCATCAGTATCGATTAAGCGCCGATCAAATAAGAGCTGTTAGCGCAGAGCACTTAGAATATAAAACACAATGCATATAAGGAAAAAAACACCTACTGCTTTAATCGTACCAAGGCGATCGTTTTGTTTTTTTCTTTGTTGTTCCCTTTGACGGAGAAGCGCTTTTTTCTCGGCAGACACATAATTCACGCTTCTAAGTTTTTTCTTTTTACGAGGTTTAAATTCTATTACTTTTCCGTTTTCCTCAGGCATAAAAAAACACTCTCCGAAATATATTGGTTCTTCCTAAGTATTATTACTATTATTCAACATTATAAGGAATTTTCCTGCATGCAGGTGCTTCAAAGTCTTTACCGCCTTGACCTGGTGTTTATGCGCACCAAAAAAAGCACCATTAGGCGGTGCTTTAATATAGTACCAGTAAGAGTGTGGATATTTATTTACAGTATTTTTCCCACATTTTACTAAAAAGGTCTAAATGATGTCTTTCATCCATAATAATTCTCTCCAGCAAAGCATCTATATAAGGGTCGTTAATAAGCTCTTGATGTTTGCGGTATTGTGCAATAGCAGATTTTTCTGCAGCAATATCCGCAGCAATACGATCACAAACTCCCTGCCCGTAATATATATACTCTGCATTCCAATATGTATGCTTGTTGTGAGTCAATGTGCGTAGTTTAGGATCTACCCCTAACAGGCGAATGGTTTTACTTAGCATTTCCAGGTGCAGCATTTCAATGATCGATATGCATTCCTCCAGATCCGCGAGATCATCGTATTTTTCTTCAAAAACGATATAGTGATAAAAATATTGATTGATGGCTGTCATTTCACTGACTTGACCGGCATAATCTTCCAACAAAAGTTCAGCATAGTAACGGTTGGGTCTTTTTATTCTTAGTTCTGGATACGGTACCGGTAGGGAACACCATCTGTGAAGGTGTTCTTCTCGGGAACCAGTTTCGTTTTCTTGACGCGCCATAATGCTTCCACCTCACTCAAGGTTATCGGGTAAGTATTGTTTAATGTTTATGGGGTAAGTGTGTAAATTATGAATGAGCAGCTAATTAGTTAATGCGAATTAATTAAGGATGAACAATCAAGGAAGAAATGGCATATAAAAAGTAAAAGAGGTTTCCAAACAGTTGGAAATATTAATTATAAAAGATTTTAATTGACATAAGAATTTTTTCAAAGAGTGTAATATCGGCTCTGATGTCTGATGTGAGACAAAGAAGAATAAATTTTCCCTTGGGAGTGATAAAATTATTTTCTAGCATTGAGAACTTTGGATTGGTTTATACTTGTATCACAACACAACACTCTCTAATCATTCATTCTTGTTTTGCTGCAACATATAAATTATACAAGGGAGTGAGCAGGCCATGGAAGAAAGTATCTTCATTGGTGCTACTCGACATATGGACATATTGCATGACCGGTTGCACGAGCAGCTCAAGTCACTGGTAAACGAGGGACTTCAGGTAAGGATGGAAAAAAGTCCTGATGGTAAGTTTACGTTTGTGGCCTGCAACTTTATTGGTTTGGGAGCCGGGCAGAAAAGAAAGTATGTCCGTACTGTGTGCATGGATAACGTTGCTAATACCATTTGCGAAATTATTTTAAACCACTGGGAAAAAGTTATTCTGGAAAACCTAATCAAAGAAACTTTCTACTATTTTAACGCCGAAGAAAGGAATACTATTCTGTCTCATGCCCTGGAACATATATCCAACAAGGACGAGGCCGTATATATAACATATCGGCACCAGCGTAAAAAAAAGATTTTGAGCGAGCTCTCTGAATTCCTAAGTACCAATAATTACATTGTTATTGATGGTTTTATCAGATTTCGGCTGAAAGATTATGTGAATGAGTTGTACGAGGTGGCAGAGCAGGCGGTCGATGAGTTTCTCATGGAAAGGGAATACAGGGAATTTATTCAGCTTTTAAAGTATTTTGTTGATATCCAAGACCCTCGGGTTAGCTGTGTTAACGTCACTATGGATGCAGACGGGGTTTTCAAGCTGTATGATGAAAATGGTGAACTCATTGACAATAACAACATGGAAGAATTTATGATCGAATTTATATCCAGTGAAATAAATTATGAAGATCTTTTAATAAGCTCTCTTGTAACCGTTGCACCCAGTGAGATAGTCTTCCATTTCCAACCCAAGAAAAATCAAAAGGTTACCGTGGAAACCATTAAAAAGGTATTCCCGGGCAAGGTTAAGTATTGCAGCGGCTGCTCTCTATGCGACAAGGGTAAACAGCCACAAAAATAAAGGGTTTTGTACCCCAAGGCAGGATTATTTTCGTCCTGTCTTAACGTTTGAATTGACATAATTTCCGATAATAATTTATAATAACCGTGAAAAGCAAATGCCGTGAAGGGGACGAGTAAGTTCTAACTATTCTCAGAGAAGGGATGCCCAGGCTGTAAGCAACCCTGAATGAAGGAGAACTGAAAACCACCCCGGAGCTGCCGGCTGTAACAAAGCCGTGCCGGTCAGACAGCCGTTATATGTCCAGTGAGAGGGGGGTATATATATCCCCAACTAGGGTGGAACCGCGGAATCAATCCGTCCCTGGCTAATTGCCGGGGACGGATTTTCTTATTTTTAGGAGAGGGGTACGCAATTATGGTTAAAGCAATACTTAAAGATGATTCCTTTAGGGAATATGAACAGGGGACCAAATTAATTCAAATTGCTAAGGATATAAGCCCCCGTTTAGCTAAAGCAGCTGTTGTGGCGAGGGTTAACGGTGAACTCACTGACTTGAGGGCCGGCTTGCATGAAGATGCCCAAGTAGAATTTCTTGATTTTAATACCAAGGAGGGCCAAGAAGTTTTTCGCCACAGTACTGCCCACGTCATGGCGCAGGCAGTGCAAAATCTTTATCCAGGCACAAAACTGGCTATCGGTCCTGCCATTGCGCACGGTTTTTATTATGACTTTGATACCAAAGAATCCTTTTCCCCGGAAGACTTAGAAAAAATCGAAGCTGAAATGAAAAAAATCGTTAAAGAAGATTTGCCCTTCGAGAGGTATGAGATGTCCAGGGAAGAGGCACTGAACAAATTTTCTGCCGCCGGAGAAGATTATAAAGTTGAACTTATAAAAGACTTACCTGAGGACGTTGCTATTTCATGTTACCAACAGGGTGACTTTGAAGACCTGTGCGCCGGACCGCATGTGCTCTCCACCGGTTTGCTTAAAGCCGTAAAATTACTTAATACAGCCGGAGCATACTGGCGCGGTGATGAAAAAAACAAAATGCTGCAGCGTATTTACGGTACTTCATTTACGAAAAAAAGCCTTTTGGATGAACATTTGCATCGTTTAGAGGAGGCCAAAAGAAGGGATCACCGCAAGCTGGGCAAAGAGCTGGACCTTTTTAGCATTCACGATGAAGGTCCTGGGTTTCCCTTTTTCCATCATAAGGGTATGGTGCTGCGCAACGAACTGGAAGAATTTTGGCGGGAAGAACACCGCCGTAGGGGATACCAGGAGATTCGCACTCCTGTCATCCTGAATAGGGAACTCTGGGAAAGAAGCGGCCACTGGGACCATTACCAGGAGAATATGTATTTTACGAACATTGACGAAAATGATTATGCAGTTAAGCCCATGAACTGTCCGGGCAGCATGATTGTATTCAGAAACCGCTTATATAGCTATCGTGATTTGCCACTGCGTATGGCTGAGATAGGGCTTGTGCACAGGCACGAGTTAAGTGGGGTGTTGCACGGCCTGATGCGGGTACGCTGTTTTAACCAGGATGACGCCCACATTTTTATGCTGCCTGACCAGATAAGGGATGAAATAATTGGTGTCATAGATTTGGTAGATTATTTTTATAAGGTGTTTGGGTTTGAGTATCACGTGGAGCTATCCACTAAGCCTAGCAAGGCTATGGGTTCGGATGAAATATGGGAAACGGCTACTAATGCCCTGCGAGAGGCCTTGCAAGCCAGGGGGTTGGAGTATAGAATAAATGAAGGTGACGGGGCATTTTATGGACCCAAGATCGATTTTCATCTTAAAGACTGTTTGGATCGAACCTGGCAGTGTGGAACCATACAGCTCGACTTCCAGATGCCGGAAAAATTTGACTTGGAATATGTAGGTGAAGATGGGCAGAAGCACCGTCCGGTAATGATTCACCGTGTGGTCTTCGGCAGTATTGAGCGTTTTATAGGTATACTAATTGAACACTTTGCCGGTGCGTTTCCCACCTGGCTGGCACCGGTACAGGTTAAAGTACTTCCCATTGCCGACAGGCATCACTCCTATGCCCGGGCACTGACGGATAAGCTTTTCGACCTTGGGGTGCGTGTAGAAATAGATGATCGCAGTGAGAAAGTTAACTATAAAATTCGTGAAGCACAGTCTCAAAAGATAGCCTACATGCTGGTAGTAGGGGATAAAGAAGCGGCCAACGGTTCAGTGGCGGTAAGGCATCGTTCTCAGGGGGACCTCGGGCCACAACCCATTGAACAGTTTACAGAAGGTTTACTGGAAGAAATTAAACAACGGCAAATTAGATAATTTTCATACATCATCTGTAACTTTTTCATGCTCCGTGTCATAGTAAATAAATATAAAGGTTTGCTTGACTGCAAGGAACTGGCTGTGCTATAATTCTTGCGTAATAAAATGGTATTAAGTAGAAGCCATCCGCTTCTCACCTTATAACGCTTTTCTTGATCAACAAGGGCAGTTAATAAGGTTTTAGAAGGTTCACAACGGAGATTTTTAAATAGAGATATTTAAGCTCTCTGTCTCAGTGTGCTGATGTGCGGGTGGATAACACCCGCTTTTTTATACTTTAGGAATATATACCCTACCATATATGGCAAGGGCTAAGGATTGAAGTATTAAAAGGCGCGTGCTAAGGGAACTGATTAAGCGCGCTTTTTTTATATTTTAACTGGAGGTGAAAGGTTATTTCGAGAGAACATCGGGTCAACCATGGTGTAAGGTCCAAAGAGGTGCGCGTCGTTGACGCGGAAGGTAACCAGCTGGGCATTCTGCCCACAAGAGAGGCCTTGAGGTTGGCAGAAGAAAGACAACAGGACTTGGTGGAGGTTGCCCCGCAGGCAAAACCCCCGGTCTGCAGGATCATGGATTACGGAAAGTATAAGTATGAGCAGAGCAAGCGGGAGAAAGAAGCCAAGAAAAAACAGCGTATCATTACCGTTAAAGAAGTAAAACTAAGGCCTAATATCGAAGATCATGACTTTAATGTAAAAACTAAAAATGCTGTTCGATTTTTAAAGGCCGGTGATAAAGTAAAGGTAACGATAATGTTTCGGGGGCGGGAGATTGTACACCCCAAGAACGGCCAGACTCTTTTGACCAAAGTGGCTGAAGAAATAGGTGATTTGGCCACAGTGGAGAAGAGGCCTAAGCTGGAAGGAAAAAATATGTTTATGATTCTTGCACCTAATCTTGCAAATAAAGAAGAATAAAAGCGAAAGGGGAGAGCACAGTGCCTAAGATTAAAACCCATCGTGGAGCTGCTAAGCGTTTCAAGCGAACAGCTAAGGGTAAATTTAAGGCTTCTCATGCCTATCATAGCCATATTTTAGGTAAAAAGAGTCCCAAGCGTAAGCGCAAGTTGCGCAGTTCTGTGACTTTACATCCAACAGATCAACGCAGAGTTTTACGCCTTTTGCCTTATTAATGTAGTACAAGTGCCGTAAAGGAGGAATGCATCATGCCAAGGGCAAAGAGCGGAGTAATATCCCGTAAAAGGCATAAGAAGGTATTAAAGCTGGCCAAGGGGTATCGCGGCGCCAGAAGTAAATTATTTAGAGTAGCGAATCAAGCAGTAATGAGGGCACTGGCTTTTGCTTACAGGGATCGCCGGCAGCGCAAGCGTGATTTTCGCAAGCTGTGGATTGCACGTATTAATGCTGCTGCCAGGAATAACGGTCTTTCCTATAACCGGTTTATCAACGGCCTGAAGCAGGCAGGTGTGGACATTAACCGCAAAATGCTTGCAGATATGGCAGTAAATGATGAAAAGGCTTTCAGCCAATTGGTGGAAGTAGCTAAGTCCAAAGTAGAAGCTTAAAGTTTAATAACTGCTAATAGTGGTACAATAAGCATGGTGAGAACCATGCTTTTTAGTTTTTGGGGGAGGATGCAATTAAGTGGTGCTGGTTTCAAGCAACAGCAATAAGTGGGTAAAGTACGTCAAAAAACTTTCTCGCCGCCGTTTTAGGGACCGAGAAGGTAAATTTGTTTTAGAAGGTGTCCGCGCAGTTGAAGAGGGCTTAAAGGCGGGCGGAGCGGTCGAAGTAGTCATATTTTCGGCGTCCGCCGGGGTAAAAGCCAGGGGCAGTCAATTACTGGAGAATGCTGCCAAGACCGGTATAAAGACACTGGAAGTAAACGAAAATGTAATGTCTGAACTTAGTAATACAGAAACTCCCCAGGGTGTACTGGCCGTTGTTAGACGGCAGGAAGTATCTTTATATGACTTGCTTGGACTGTCCCCTTCCCTTTTAGTAGTGGTGGATAGTATTCAGGACCCGGGAAATTTGGGCACAATAATTAGGGCTTCCGCCGGGGCCGGGGCCTGTGGCATAATACTAATGCCCGGCACGGTGGACCTCTATAATCCAAAAACACTACGTTCCTTAATGGGAAATATCTTTCAAATACCTATTGTAAATGCAGCAGAGCGTTTTGAAGTTTTGGCGCAATTGGAAAAAGCGGGCCTCAAATTCGTTATTGGAGAGCCCAGGGCCTCTAAAGCGGTGTTTGAAGTAAACTTAACAGTCCCGGTGGCAATTGTTATCGGGAGCGAGGCGCACGGAGTTCAGTCGGACATAATGGCTAGGCCCGGGTACAGGGTAAACATCCCCATGTCACAAGGAGTGGAGTCTTTGAATGTAGCCGTGGCAGCAGGGATCCTACTTTACGAAGTTATCAGGCAGAGGCATAATTGATCTTCGCACAGCCTGTAAGACCCCGCCTGAACCAAGTCTTCTTTATTGGCAAGATATTTGCAAGAACTAACCCTTATTTTCAGTTAACTTTCTTGTTTTGAAAGTGACCATATGGTATAATTGATTCAGAAAGTCCCAAAAAATTCACGGAAAGGTTGTGCTTTTACATTGTTAACCGCGGAATTTTTTTGGAGGCTGTTTGAAGCTACCGGGTCTATTCGTGCCTATATGTTATATAAAAGGTTAGCTGTTCATTAGTACGTAGATAATGGGTTAATTACATAGAGTTTAACAGTTATGAAGGGGAGAGTATGTCCACTGTAACTTGCAGGGAGGAAAGGTCGTAGACTGAAAGCCTTTCCAGGGATTGGTGTGTCGAAGTTCACCCCGGAACTGCAGCTGAACGTAGTATTTATCAGTAGGTGTAGCCGGACATCCCGCCGTTACCGGGAACCATAAAGGGGTTTGCGCGTGTTAGCGTAAAAACCAGGGTGGTACCGCGGAAATAATCCGTCCCTGTTCAGGGGGCGGTTTTTCTTATTTTGGGCAATAATACCATAATAGTGATAAGTTTTACAGAAGGAGGTTCAATAGTGGAGGAAAAACTAAGAGCAATCGCCCAAGAAGCAAAACAATTGTTGGATAGAGCTACCAGCATGGATCAATTAAATGAAATCAGAGTAAAGTTTCTTGGTAAAAAAGGAGAATTGACTAAAGTTCTACGTGGTATGGGGGCTTTGTCTGCAGACGAACGTCCTCGCATAGGACAATTGGCCAACAGTGTCCGAGCTGAGCTGGAAGAATATTTAAACCACAGCATGTCTGAAGTAAAAAATAAGGAGCTGGAGGCACAGCTGGCCGGGGAAAAAATAGATGTTACCCTGCCGGGCACGCCTTTTTCTTTAGGTAAAACTCACCCGCTGACCCGGGTGCAGCAAGAAATAGAAGATATCTTTCTGGGACTGGGATTCAGCATTATGGAAGGGCCGGAGATTGAGACCGATTTTTATAATTTTGAAGCCCTGAATATACCCAAGGACCATCCGGCCAGGGATATGCAGGATACATTTTTCACGGGACCGGAAGAATTATTGCGCACACATACCTCACCCATTCAAATAAGGACCATGGAAAAAAACGCTCCCCAGGTGCCGTTAAAAATAATTGCCCCCGGGAGAGTTTACCGGCGTGATGATGACGCTACGCACTCCCCCATGTTTCACCAGGTGGAAGGGCTTGCGGTGGACACACGCATAACCTTTGCCGATTTAAAGGGTGTTTTGCAAATCTTTGCTGAAGAAATGTTCGGTGCAGAGACACGTACGCGGTTCAGACCCAGCTACTTTCCGTTCACTGAACCCAGTGCGGAAATGGATATATCTTGTGTAATATGTGGTGGTAAAGGATGCCGGGTTTGTTCCCGTACCGGCTGGCTGGAAATACTGGGGTGCGGTATGGTTAATCCCAGGGTACTGGAAGTTTCCGGGTATGACGCGGAAAAATTCACCGGCTTTGCCTTTGGTATGGGGGTGGAGCGAATTGCCATGCTTAAATACGGCATCGACGATATGCGCCTTCTTTTCGATAACGATTTAAGATTTTTAGCCCAAATATAGGTACAAAGGAGGATTAGAATTCGTGCGAGTATCTTATAAATGGCTACAAGAATATGTTGAGATTCCTGTATCACCCTCCGAATTGGCTGATAAGCTTACCGCTGTCGGTCTGGCGGTGGAAGGTTACGAAGACCTTGGTGCACAGGTGGATAAGGTTTTTACAGGAAAAATAATTAAAATAGATGCCCATCCCAATGCAGATAAGCTTGTGATTTGCACCGTTGACGTAGGTGGCGGTGAGAATTTACAGATTGTTACCGGCGCCACCAATATTAACGAAAATGATGTAGTGCCTGTAGCGGTGGAGGGTGCGCGCCTGGCCGGCGGCCTTAAAATTAAAAAGACCAAGCTGCGCGGCATAGAATCACGGGGCATGCTCTGTTCCGGCGGAGAGTTAGGCTTGGATCCGGAAAGCATGCCGGAAGAACAGGCCCACGGCATAATGATTCTTTCACCCGATACTCCGTTAGGACTGGATGCAAAGCCTTTAACCGGTTTGGATGACGTTATACTCGAGCTGGAGCTTACCCCTAACCGGGGAGATTGTTTAAGCATGGTAGGTGTAGCCAGAGAGGTGGCGGCAATTTATAACCGGCAGCTTAAAATGCCCGCCCCGGATCTGAAGTCGCAGTCAGAATCTGTAGCCGGCAAAGTAAAAGTTGATATTGAAGAGCCACATCTATGCCGCAGGTACATAGCAAAGCTGTTGACCGGTGTGAAAGTATTTCCTTCTCCTGATTGGATGCAGGAACGCCTAAGAGCAGTAGGTATTCGTCCTATTAATAATGTTGTGGACGTTACCAACTATATTTTAATGGAACTGGGGCAACCGTTGCATGCATTCGATTATCATAAACTAAAAGAAGGGCACATTATTGTACGCCGTGCCCGGCAAGATGAAAAAATAGTTACCCTGGACGGGGCAGAAAGAACCTTGTCCGGTGAAATGTTGGTGATTACCGACCCAGCTGGGCCCGTAGCCATAGCCGGTGTAATGGGCGGGCTTGAATCCGAGGTCACGGAGGAGACAGCTGCAGTTTTATTGGAGTCCGCGAGTTTTGATCCGGTCAGCGTCCGGCGTACCGCCAATGCCCTGGCACTGCGCTCCGAGTCTTCTTTGAGATTTGAAAAAGGTGTAGACATCAATGGCTGTTTGCGCGCCGCAGAGCGGGCTGCCCAGTTATTGCAAGCAATGGGTGCCTGTGATGTAGCTGAAGGTGATGTTGATAATTATCCCCATCCGGTAGGCAATAAAACTCTGTCGGTACGCCCGGACAGGGTAAATCATGTATTGGGAACTGATATCTCTGCCGGGGTCTGCAGCGATATACTTTCTCGGCTACAGTTTTCCGTTCAGGAAGGTACAGAGGGAGAAGTTCTGGTTACTGTCCCTACCTTCAGGCCCGATATTTCCCTGGAAGCAGACTTAATCGAAGAGATAGCCAGGATGTACGGGTATGATAAAGTACCTCAAACTTTACCCCAGGGGGAATCTACCAGGGGAGCCAGGACGAAAAGACAGTCGCTGATACAAAAGGTAAGGCAGATATTGACCGGATGCGGACTGTATGAAGTTATTACTTATAGCTTCCACTCCCGTGCCGAATTTGACCGCCTAGGTGTCCCTGCTGACAGTCCCATCAGAAATACGGTGGCGCTCCAAAACCCATTAAGCGAAGAGCAGGCTGTTATGCGTACTTTGATGCTACCCGGCATATTAGATGTACTGCAGCGGAATTACAGCAGGCGAAACAGCAATGGTGCCGTATTTGGCATAGGTACTGTTTTTTATCCCAGGGCCGGAGAAGAACTTCCAGCGGAAGGGGAGAAGATTGCTGCCGCCGTGATGGGGAATACTCGTAAAGCATGGAGCACCCCAAGCCACACCATGGATTTTTATCACCTCAAGGGGGTGCTGGAGGCACTCTTCCGCTCGCTGAACATTAGTAGTTATAGTTTCGAGCCGTTAAGCGCAGAGCCCGGTTATCATCCCGGCCGTACCGCCAGGGTTTACGTGAAGGGGAATGATATTGGATTTTTGGGAGAAATACACCCGCAGGTACTGGAAAACTATGAGCTGCCGGATAGGGTGGCGGCGCTGGAGCTGGACCTGGAAACCCTTCTGCAATATGCAGCTAATTTTGGCCGGTACCATAAACTGCCTAAATTCCCCGGTGTTGAACGCGATCTAGCGCTGGTCGTTCCCCAGGAGGTTGCCGTCAGGGATGTCTTGCGCGTAATTAAAAAGGCCGGCGGGGAGCTGCTTAAAGAAGTAGAATTATTCGATGTATACCAGGGCAAACAAGTACAAGAAGGCTTTAAGAGCCAGGCCTTTTCCTTGCAATTCCAGGCCCAGGACCGCACTCTCACCGACAAAGAAATAGATGCCTGTGTTAGTGCAATAACTTCCCGCCTGGCTAAAGATGTAAATGCGGAATTAAGAAGTTAAAGGGGGATTTTACCCCCCTTTTTTTCACATTTTTTTTCAACGGGGAGGAATATGGCAAATTAACTCGAAATAAATGGATCATAAGGCAACGAATGGGAGGGCTTTTCATTGGCCGCGCGTAATAAAGTAGATGTGGAAATTTTCGGTGAGCATTACAAAATAAAAGGGGAAGCTGCTCCCGAATATATGACGCGGCTTGCACGGTACGTAGATCAAACCATGCGTAAGGTTGTTCAGCGTAACCCGCGGTTAACATTACATAAAGCGGCGGTCTTATCCGCCATCAACATAGCGGACGAATTGCTGAAAGTGTTAGATCAGCAGGAGGCGGAAAATAAGACGGAAACCAACACTATGCCTAAGGGTGATGCTACACCCGCCGAGGAAATAAAAACCGAACAGCCTGCGAAGGATACCGGTAAAAAGAAAGGTAAAAAGAAGAAGAACCAAGGGTGACACCCATGAAGCAATCTTCGTGGGTTTTTTATCGCGCTTTTTATTGGTTAGAGGCGGTAGGTTTTGGAGACATATAAAGAAGACTTGGTTCAGGTGGGGTTTTGACCCCATCTGAACCTTAGTCGTACTTATTTCGATCTTACAGGCTGTGCGAAGATAAGAGAAGAAACAATAAAGTGGGGCGTTTTATGTGCGTAATATAGAAATTGCATGGTCCTTAAAGGAATTATCAGATTTGTTAGAGTTCAAAGGAGAAGACTATTTCAAAATAAGGGCCTACAGGCGAGCGGCTAAAACCCTGGTAGGACTGCCCAGTTCTGCCGCTGAAATGTACCGGAACGGGACATTAAAGGACGTACCTGGTGTGGGTAAAAACATACTGGCCAAGATAGGTGAACTCATAGAAACCGGAGAATGTGATTTGCTGCGGCGCCTGCGGGAAGAGATTCCGCCCGGAATTGTGCAAGTTATGGCAGTGCCGGGTATGGGGCCCAAAAGAACACGAGTTTTTTATGAACAATTGGAGATAACGAGTATAAAAGAATTGGAGAAGGCTGCACGCAGTCGGCGTATTCGTTCTTTACCAGGGATGGGGGCCAAGCGCGAGCAGGAAATACTAAGAAATATTAAAATGCTCAATGATAATTTAGGTAGCTTTATTTTAAGTACTGCCTTGGAAATTGCTACAGAATTTGTACAATATTTGAGTGAACTTCCGGACGTAGATAATGTGGCAGTGGCCGGAAGTGTTCGGCGCTGGCGGGAAACCGTGCAGGACGTAGACATTCTGGTTAGTACTTTATCTCCCCAGGATTTATTATCCACCCTAAACAGACACCCTCTCGTTAATAATGTATCTTTCCAGGACGAGCGGCGGGCAAACTTTATTACCACCTGGGGGATCCCCGGTGAAATATTAACAGTTCCCTCTTCCTGCTATATCCCTGCCCTGGTATGGTGCACAGGAAATAATGGCCACTGGACCAAATTAAAAGATATTGCTTTGTCCAAAGGATATAAATTGGAAGCGGAAGGCGTATTTGAACATAACGGTACTCAAGTCCCGGTAGCATCTGAAGAGGATTTCTATCATAAGTTAGGATTGGAATATATACCTCCGGAAATGAGGGAAGACAGGGGAGAAATAGAGCAGGCCCAGTCAGGCAACCTGCCCCAAGTACTGAGGGAGGCCAAAATGAGGGGGGACCTCCATATCCATTCAAATTGGAGTGACGGAGGTAATTCCATCGAGGAGCTGGTGAACAAGGCCAAGGAAAAGGGTTATTCTTATCTGGCTATTACGGATCACTCCCAGTCTTTAAAGATTGCTAGGGGACTGCCCGTAGAACGCCTGCTAGAACAGTGGGAATATATTGACGGGCTTAATCGGGAATTAAAAGGGTTCCAGGTTCTGAAAGGTATCGAAGTGGACATTTTAAGTAACGGGGAGCTAGATTACCCGGACCAAATATTATCCCGAGCGGATGTGGTGGTAGCCTCTGTACACAGTGGTTTTAAACAAGAGCGAGAAAAGATCACCGGAAGGATAGTGGCTGCCATAGAAAACCCCCATGTGGACATAATCGGACATCTTACAGGCCGCCTGATCGGTCACCGCAGCGGCTATGACGTGGATGTGGAAAAGGTAATAAAAAAGGCGGCCGAGAATAATACAGCTTTGGAAATTAATTCGTCCCCGGACCGGTTGGATTTGGATGAGTTTAATGCCCGCTTAGCTGCAGAGTATGGAGTTATGCTGGCCATCAATACAGATGCTCATGATTTGCGGCGCATGGATGAAATGATTTACGGTATAGCAGTATCCCGGCGGGCGTGGCTGGGGGCGGACAATATTCTAAACACCAAAGAACTGCCGGAACTCTTAAGTTATTTGCGATAATATGGATTTAATACCGCTTAAGAAGTCCTTTTACAACCGGGATACTGTTACCGTGGCTAAAGAACTGTTGGGTTGCCTCTTAGTGCATTACGCGCCGGAAGGTTTGACCATCGGGCGAATTGTGGAAACAGAGGCTTATATGCAGGGAGATCCGGCCTGCCATGCCAGCCGCGGTATGACCAAGCGCAATCGCCCTATGTTCGGTGACCCGGGGCATGCCTACATTTATTTTATATACGGTATGTATTACTGCTTTAACGTGGTCACCGAACGGGAAGGATTGGGTGCGGCCGTACTGATTCGCGCCCTAGAGCCGCTACAAGGTATTTCAATAATGCAAGGCCGTCGGAAAAAAGAGAAAATGACGGACCTCTGCTCCGGCCCTGCCAAGTTGGTGCAGGCTATGGGTATTGAAAAGAGCTATAACGGTATGCATTTGCAGGGGAATAAACTTTTTATTGCCCCTGGGGATAAGCAAGATCCCGGGGTAATTACCACCACCCGCATAGGAATTAAAGCAGGGGCGGATCTTCCCCTTCGATTTTACATTGCAGGAAGCTGTTATATTTCCAAAAGGTAGAGTAAAAATGAGTGTTAGAAAAGGGAGGTATTTAGCTTGAAATTAAAAGAAATCTTCGAGCTTTGCATTCAAAAAGGTATGGATAATGACCCCCGGGGCAGAGAAAAGGTAGAAAAAATACTGGTCAGGGAAAAGGAAAAATATAACGAGCTCAAAGAAGAGGATAAAAAGGAATTTGACCAAGATCGTTTGGCCAATCCTTACAGTGATTCACGGATTCTGTTTGGAGATCAGGATCAGGAAGTCCGCCGGGCCCTGGTAGGGATTGATATGGAAACTGGCGAGATCATGCTCGCTGATCGTTTAGGCGAAAAAGGAAAACCAGTGGACCTGGTAATCTCTCACCACCCGGAAGGTAAGGCGCTGGCTGCCCTGCATGGCGTAATGCATCTTCAAGAAGATGTTTTGGCGGATTACGGGGTACCCATAAATGTTGCTGAAGGGCTAATGGCTTCCAGAATCAGTGAAGTAAAACGAAATCTGATGCCTTTAAACCACAACCGGGCAGTGGACGCCGCACGGTTGCTGGGAATACCGTTAATGAGCGTACACACTCCGGCAGACAATCACGTGGCCACTTTTCTGCAAAGATTAATGGACGATGAACAGCCGGAAACACTGGGTGAAGTGGTAAAGCTCCTTAAGGCTTTACCGGAATATAAGGAAGCAGTAAAACATAATGCCGGGCCGGTTATTGTAGTGGGTAGCAAATCAAGGCGAACCGGTAAAGTACTGGTTGACATGACCGGTGGCACCAGTGGGTCCCAGGATGCTTACGCTAAACTGGCCCAGGCCGGTGTAGGCACATTAATCACCATGCATATGGGGGAAAAACATCGTAAAGAGGCGGAAAAAAATCATATCAACGTAATCATTGCCGGACACATGGCCAGCGATTCCCTGGGCATGAATCTAATGTTAGATGAAATAGAATCCCGTGGTGTGGAAATAGTCCCGGTAGCCGGGCTGTTAAGGCACCGGCGGAAATAATACGGCTGAAGAGAAATGACTAAACCGGAATTATTGGCTCCGGCAGGAGATTGGGAATCCATGGTGGCAGCCGTGCAAAACGGGGCTGATGCAGTTTATATAGGTGGCCGCGATTTTAGTGCCCGCAAGCAGGCCGCCAATTTTGAGCGGGAGGAATTGGCCCGGGCTGTTGAATACGCGCACGTGCGTGATGTCAGAATCTACGTTACAGTAAACACACTGATTGCAGACCACGAAATGGAGGACGCCCTGGATTTCCTGCGTTTTCTTTACAACACCGGGGTGGATGCCGTAATTGTGCAGGATCTGGGGCTGATCAGATTGGCCAGACGGGCTTTGCCGGAATTAGAGCTGCACGCCAGCACTCAAATGACAGTACACAGCAGCCCTGCTGCAGAGATGCTACGGGAAACAGGGTTAAAAAGAATAGTTCTGGCCAGGGAAATGAGTCTAGAGGAAATAAAAGAGGTAAAAGCCGGGTCAAACGTTGAAGTTGAAGTTTTTGTACACGGCGCCCTGTGTATTTGTTATTCCGGGCAGTGTCTTATGTCCAGCATGATCGGCGGGCGCAGTGGTAACCGGGGCAGGTGTGCACAGCCCTGCAGGCTGCAGTATCAATTGGAAACTGCCGGCGGTAAAGCTCTCTCTTATGCGGCAGAAACAGGCGAATATTTACTAAGCCCACGGGACTTAAACCTTGCCGGCTATTTACCTGAGCTGGTAAAAGCCGGTATTGATTCCTTTAAAATAGAAGGAAGAATGAAAAGGCCGGAATATGTGGCCACAGTTATTCGAATCTACAGGGCGGTAATTGATAGAACACTAGCCGGCAGCTTTTATATTACGGATGAAGAGAAAAATGACCTGGTGCAGATTTTTAACCGGGATTTTAGCACCGGGTATTTTTTTGGGCGTCCGGGTAAGGACTTAATGAGTTATAAACGGCCCAACAACCGCGGTGTATTATTAGGCAGAGTAAAGAATTACTCCAACCAGAAGGCACAGGCGGAAATAAAGCTGGAAGCGCCGCTGCGCGTGGGGGACGGCGTGGAAGTATGGGTGTCCCGCGGTGGCAGGGTGGGTTCTGAAGTGCACAGGATTCTGTCGCCCAAGGGCAAGGAAGTGCAATATGCATCGGCCGGCGAATCCGTAAAGATAGAAATAAAAGGGGATATGCGTCCCGGCGACAGGGTGTTTAAGACGCACGATTCTTTGCTGGTGGAAAAGGCCAGAAGTACTTATACTTCGGAAAGGGAAACTAGAAAGGTGCCGGTACTTTTTACCGTGCGTGCAGCGGTAGGAAAACCACTGCAGATTACAGTTAAAGATCCGGCAGGATTTACAGGGGATGCGCTTTCTGAAGTGGTCGGCGAAAAGGCTCAAAAACGCCCGCTGGATAAGGCATTTATGGCCAAGCAATTAGATCGCTTGGGCAACACACCCTACGAGCTGGGGGAAGTGTCTTGCGACATAGAGGGAGAGGTAATGGTGCCGGTGCGGGAGATAAATGAGGTGCGCCGGCGTGCTATAGAGCGGCTCTCACGTAATAGGTACAAGGCCGGGCAGAAACAGCCTGTGCCGGAAGATGTATTTAGAAACCGTATACAAGAGGCCCTGCCGATGCCTGCCTCTTTAAAACCTGCCCCATCTGCTCCGTACCTGGTCGTGGCTGTTTCCGACGTGCCTTCGCTGCATGCCGCTGTTTGGGCCGGTGCGGACCAAATTTATTTCGGTGGTGATGGCTTTCGCTCCGGGAAAAGGATTACGGTCGGAAACCTCGAAGAAGCCGTTAATTTTTGCCGCTCCAAGGGAGCGCGGCTTATATTATCGAGCCCACGTATCATGCACGACTCCCAGTTTGAGTCATTTATACCTCTCTGGGATAAGGCAATTTCACTACCTTTAGATGGGCTCCAGGTTGGCAACTTAGGGCTTCTGAAATTGGCCCGGCAGAAAGGCAATTTACCCATCTTAGCTGATTTTTCATTAAACGTTTTTAACGTCCAAAGCTTCGCATTCCTCCTGGAAAGCGGTGTATCCCGTGTAACCTTGTCGCCGGAACTAACCTTGAGACAGGTGAGGGATATCAATCTACCCGCGGAAGCACAGGTGCACGGAGCTGTTCCCTTGATGGTGTCGCGGTATTGTGCTTTGGGAGGAGTGCTGGGGGGATATGGCGAAAAGACTGCTTGTGTCGGTCATTGCAGAAATCATAAAACTAGGCTCAGAGATAGGAAAGGTATAACCTTTCCTGTGGAAATGGACTCTTATTGCAATATGCATATTTTTAACTCTCGGGAATTGTGCATGGTGGATAACTTGGAAGAGGTCTTAGATGCCGGCGTAACCGTGCTCAGAATTGATGCCCGTCTAAGAGATGCTCAAGCCACAGAAGCAATTGTCAAAACCTATAGAGAAGCGTTGGACAGGGTGCTAAACAACGCATATGACCCCGGTTTTCGCGACAAGGCCAAAAATGAATTAGCCAGGTACAGCCCGCAGGGCTTTACCAGAGGGCACTATTTCCGGGGAGTAATTTGAGGTAGGTGCGGGGAGATACATGGACCAGAGGAACTTAGCAAGATTGGAATTTAATAAAGTAATACAGAAACTGTCTGAACATACACGTTCGCCCATGGGAAGAGAACTGGTGGAAAAACTTATACCCCAGCAGCAGATTAACGCAATAAGGTTTCAGCTGGATGAAACCACAGAAGGCAGAGAATTGCTGCGCATGGAGCCGCGTGCCGATATCGGGGGCTGGCGTGATAACAGGGATGCCGTAAAGCGTGCCTGTCGCGGGATGGTATTGGAGCCCAAGGAATTGGAAGATACCCAAAAAACTCTTACGGTTACCCATAGAATAAAGACTTTCCTTGTAAGCCGCAGTGATACGTATCCTATTATGGGTGAGATAGCAGCAGGGCTGGGGAATTTTAATACTTTGGAAAAGCAACTCAGCAAGGCCATACTTCCCGGGGGGGAAATCGCTGACGAAGCTTCTTCGCAGTTATCTTCCATCCGCAGGCGTACCGCCTCCGCGCAGCAGCAGATCAAAGAGCGGCTGGATAAAATAATACGCTCTCCTAATCATCAAAAACACTTGCAGGATCCCATTGTGACCATGCGGGAAGGGCGGTACGTGGTCCCGGTTAAACAGGAATACAAATCCCAAATACCGGGCATTGTGCACGACCAATCGGCCAGCGGCGCCACAATTTTCGTGGAGCCCATGGGTGTGGTCGAGGCTAATAATGAAGTGCGGCGCTTGCTGGCAGCCGAGAAACAGGAAATACACAGGATACTTGTTTCTCTGACCGAGGCAGTGGCCCGGCAGGGCGAAGAGCTGGAATATACCCTGGAAATGCTGGGACGTCTGGACTTTATCATGGCTAAAGCACAATATAGTGCCCAATTAGAGGCCTGGGCACCAAAACTGGAAGCCCAGCCGGTAATTGATATCAAAAAGGGGCGGCACCCGCTGCTGCACGGAGAAGTGGTGCCCATAAGCGCGCACCTGGGATTTGATTTCGATAGCCTGGTCATAACCGGGCCCAATACAGGTGGTAAAACAGTAACGCTGAAGACGGTGGGCCTGTTGGTTTTAATGTCCTTGGCCGGGTTGCACGTACCCGCCGAGGAAGGGACCAGCATCGGTATTTTTGACCGTGTATTTGCTGACATCGGGGATGAACAAAGTATTGAACAATCCCTGAGTACCTTTTCATCTCACATGAATAATATTGTAGGGATATTAAAGGGTGCCGGGAATAGAAGTCTTGTTCTCCTGGATGAGCTGGGGGCAGGGACAGACCCCACCGAAGGTGCTGCACTGGCCCAATCTATCTTGGAACACCTTTACGAACTGGGTGCCCGTACTATTGCAACAACTCATTACAGTGAGTTGAAAAATTTTGCTTTTTCCCGGGAGAGGGTCGAAAATGCCAGTGTGGAGTTCGACCCGGTAACACTAAAACCTACTTACCGCTTACTTTTGGGTAAGCCCGGCAGAAGTAATGCCTTTGAAATTGCCAGGCGCCTGGGACTGGACGACAAAGTTGTTGACCGGGCCAAGGATTTCTTGACCAAGGAGCAGGTGGAAGTGGCCGAGTTAATGCATAACCTCGAGGTCGCCAAGCATGAGGCGGAACGTGAACGAAATGCCGCCGAGGCACTCAGGCAGGACGCGAACAAGATTAAAGAGCGGTATAGCCGCCGGGAAAAGGAAATGGAAACACGCCGCGGGGAAATTTTGGACAAGGCCAGAAGTGAAGCGCGGGAAACAGTACGCCGGGCCAAGCTGGATAGTGAGGAAATGATCAGGCAGCTGCGGGACAGAATTAAAGAAACCGGCACTAGCAGCCGGGAAACAGCTATTCAGGATGCCCGGGAAAAGCTCAGAAGTATGCAGGGACGTTACAGGGAAAAGGAAAAGAAAACCGGTAATGTTCAAGGTCAGGTGCCCAAAAAAATAACAGCGGGCATGGAGGTATTCGTGCCCAGGTTTAATCAAACCGGAATTGTAGTTGAACCTCCTGGTAATAAGGACGAAGTTCAGGTGCAAGTGGGTGTGATTAAAGTCAATCTTTCCCTGTCCGATATAAGGGCTGTGGACCAGTCAGGCAGGGAGGAATTATCTTCTAGCACAACTAATATTGTAAAGTCTAAATCAAGAGAAATAAATACCAAGTTGAACTTGCGAGGCATGAGGGCCGACGAAGCCCTGGAAGCAATGGAAAAATATATAGATGATGCTGCCCTGGCCGGGCTGGAAAAGATATACTTGGTGCACGGTAAAGGGACAGGCGCCCTTCGTTCTGCCATTCATAAAGAACTAAAGCATCACCGGGGGGTAAAATCTTACCGTCTGGGAGAGCAGGGAGAAGGCGACAGCGGCGTCACCGTGGTGGAATTGAAATAAATCAAAAGGGTTCCGGCCTCGCCGGAACCCTTTATTTACTCACCTATTATTTTAACCAAAACACGCTTTTTGCGCTTGCCGTCAAATTCACCGTAAAAGATTTGTTCCCACGTTCCCAAATCAAGCTTTCCTTCAGTGACAGCAACCACTACTTCCCGGCCCGCCCACCTTAATTAAGTTCTCTTAATAAATCGGCCGGAATCTCATTATTGTCTCCATTATGATTTTGATTGGCCGGCTGTTCTTCTCCCTGCCGCTCATCACCGTTCTCTTGCCTATCATTTTCCTGATCCGGTTGCTCCGGGTTATCCTCATTGTTGCCGGGGAAAGGCCAATTGCCCGGCCCGTGTACATCACATAATTCACTGGGCACCCGCAGGTCGGAGTCTTCCACCTTATCAGACACCGTATAAGGTAGTTTTAACATTACCCTGGTGATACCGTGGTTCGGGCAGTATTCTGTGGGTAGTTTCCCGGACTCCGGGCAGACTTCCGCCAACACGTGAACATTATCTTTTTTGGTAGGTACAGTACCCTGCGCAAAGATATCGGTGATCATGTGTTCATCCGGAGTATTAGGCCCCGGTGACAGGCCCGACTTACTGTCTACCGTAGCCCTGACAATGTTAGAGGGCATAGGGAATTCAGTCTTGGGCAGGTCCTCATGCGCTTTAACCATTACCTCGCGCCAAACCTTGGCCGGGTAAAGGCCTCCGTACGCCCGGGACATCCGCTTGGGTTCATCATAACCCATCCAAACCATGCCTACCAGGTGCGGAGTATAGCCTCCCCAATATATATCCTTAGCATCATCTGTGGTGCCGGTTTTTCCTGCTATGCTGCGCCCAGGATCAAAGTTGGCACGAGTGCCGGTACCACTTTTAACCACAGATTGTAACATATCCGTAATCATATAAGCGGTAGAAGGCTTCATAGCCTGAACAGGAGACATTTCGTCCTCCTCTAACACCACTCCGTCAGGTGATTCCACTCTCCTGATGGCTACAGGCTCGTTATATAAACCCTGGTTGGCAAAGGCTGCATAGGCACCTGCCATCTGGATAGGTGTTACTCCATGGTATAACCCGCCCAGAGCCATGGCCGGGCCATGGTTTTTAGCCTTTAGATCAATTCCCAATTTGCCGGCAAACCTTATAGCGTTGGAGATACCTACATGCTCATTCAGAGTTTTCACCGCCGGAATATTAACTGAATAAGTTAAAGCTGTACGCATAGTAATCAGACCACGATACCGTCCGTCGTAGTTATGAGGAGCATAAGAACCATCTTTAAAGGGTACATCATCGATTACAGATGCCGGTGCCATGCCTTGCTGCTCGATGGCCGGGCCGTAAGCAATAATGGGCTTAAATGTGGAACCGGGCTGTCGAGGCCTGGTAGCGCGGTTCAGTCCCCGCTTGTGCGAATGTTCTCTGCCGCCTACAATGGCCCTAATGTGGCCATTGGAAGGGTCCATAACCACAATAGCGCCCTGGGGCTGTATAAGCCCGTTAGCATCCTTTTTAGATGGAGGAAAATTATCAGGGTTAGCCATAGCCTTTTCTGCAGCCGATTGTATTTTGGTATCCAGGGATGTATATACCTCAAGTCCACTCTGGAATACCTGTTCATTTCCGTATTCCGCAACAAGAGAATTAATCACATAATCGACAAAATAAGGGTATGGGTACCTGCTTTGGTTTGGCCCACCCTGGTATAAAGGAATTTCTTCCTGCTTAATCTTGGCAACTTCAGCTTGATCAACAAGACCGTATCTGACCATGTTATCCAGTATTAGATTACGCCTGGACTTTGCTGCTTCTGGATTATTAAAGGGCGAATAGGCGCTGGGAGCCTTGGGTAAGGCGGCAAGTGTAGCTGCTTCATTTAATGAGTTAATGTCGCTTATGTCCTTATTAAAATATGTTTGAGCCGCGGCTTGAACCCCGTATGCCCCTTCTCCCATGTATATTTTGTTCAAATACATTCCCAAAATTTCATCTTTGGAGTAGCTGCGCTCCAATTTGAACGAAAGTAAAACTTCTTGAATCTTACGCTTAAATTTCTTTTCCGGTGAGAGGAAAGACAACTTCACTAACTGTTGAGTTATGGTGCTTCCTCCCTGTACCTTTTCCCTGTGCACGATATCATTCCAGGCCGCTCTTAATATGCCTTTTAAGTAGATTCCGTTGTGGTCATAAAAAACATGATCTTCTGCTGCCAGAAATGCATTTTTAACAACATCTGGCACGTCATTAATACTGACGGTAATACGGTTTTCCACACCTATTTTGGTGATCAGGGTGTCATCTTTATCGTAGATTCTGGTGGCATTAGGGGACATCAAATTTCCGGGATCAAAAGCCGGCATGTCCCGGACGCTGACAGCTACTAAACCGGTTGCCCCCCCCGCTCCGATTAGAAAGACCAAAAGAACAGATAGTATTAATAGCCTGCTCCATTTAATTTTTCTCTTTTTGTTTTTTGGTGCCAAAGGGTGTTTCCCCCTTTTGTTTAGATTAAATGGTAACTACACAGAGTATTATATCATAATGCTTTTAAAAATTTTAGTATTGATTGAGTCATGTTGTAGAGTCTTGCGCCATTTGATATAATCATAGGAATTGAATGCTGGAAATTTATATGTAAGAATGGAAAGGAGAAAACAGATGGTTGCCGTTGAAAAGCAATTGGAAATAATCAAAAGAGGTGTGGTGGAAATAACGCCGGAAACTGAATTGATCGACAAACTAAATCGATCAGTTGCTACCCAAAAACCTCTGCACATAAAATTAGGCCTTGACCCCACGGCGCCTGATATTCATTTAGGTCATACCGTTGTTTTGCAAAAGATGCGCCAATTCCAGGAACTAGGACATGAAATCACAATTATTCTGGGGGATTTTACCGCGCGCATAGGTGACCCCACCGGGAAGTCTGAAACCCGTAAGCAGCTTACCGAAGCAGAAGTAAAGGCCAATGCTCAAACATATAAAAAGCAGATGTTTAAGGTCTTAATGCCGGAAAGGACCACCATAGTTTTTAACAGTGAATGGCTCAGTCCGCTTACATTTGCGGAAGTAATTGAACTGTCTGCCAAGTATACCGTGGCGCGCATGCTGGAAAGAGATGACTTTCACAAGCGCTTTCAGTCTAACCAATCTATAAGTGTGCATGAATTTTTCTATCCTCTAATGCAGGGCTACGATTCTGTAGCGCTAGATGCTGATATTGAAATCGGCGGAACGGATCAGAAATTTAATTTACTTATGGGGCGCCACTTACAGAAAGAATACGGACAGGAGCCGCAGGTGGCCTTAATGATGCCTATCATTGAAGGCCTGGACGGGGTACAAAAAATGAGCAAGAGCCTGGGAAATTACATAGGTATTGATGAGCCGCCGGCCGAAATGTATGGTAAAACCATGAGTATCCCTGATGACCTTATGATTCGATATTACACTCTTCTCACTGCTGTGCCCCTGGACGATATTCACCATATCGAAGCAGGCATTAAGGATGGCAGCATACATCCCAGGGATGCAAAAATGCAGCTGGCTAGAGACCTGGTATCTTTTTACCACGGTTCTGAGGCCGCTAAAGAAGCCGAAGGACAGTTTAAGAGAGTGTTTCAGGAGCGGGATCTGCCTGAAGATATGCAAGGATTCCAGGTGCCGGAAGATGAATTAGAAGAAGGGGTTATTTGGCTACCTAAACTGATACAAATGGCAGGTATGTGCCCAAGTACCAGTGAGGCAAGGCGCCTTATTAAACAAGGCGCAGTAAAGATTGACGGCGAAAAAGTAGATGATATAAATCTCAAAATTGAGCCCAAACCGGAAACGGTAATCAGGGTGGGAAAAAGAAAATTCATAAAGCTAGTGTAAAAAAAGGGGCCTGGCCCCTTTTTTTACTTTCCTTATCTCAATAACTCAACGCAGGGTGCCAGGCACTTTTGTTGAGTTATTGATTTTTAGTGAAGCTTTGCCCGCCGGTAGCATATATTAATAGTTAATGAATACTATTTTACATTGGGACTTCAGCAAATTTCCTTGATCGGGGAGATTTATTTGTTTAAACAGAGGCGGCCGGTAAAAAGAATACTGGTGGTAACCATAATCTTTTCACTTTTATTGGGTGGCTTTTTATTTTTGGACAGACGGGTGCGGCCTACTGTGCACACAATTGCTGAAGTAAAGGCGACTCAAATGGCGGTGGATGCCATCCAAACAGCCGTACGCAGTGAAATAAGTCAAAATAATATTAATTATCAAGACTTTATTAGCTGGCAAAAAGATAACCAGGGGCGGGTAGCCGTGATGCAGGCGAATACAGTGCGGGTGAACCAAATGCAGGCCGATATGGCTCTAGAAGTACTAAGCAAGCTGCAGCAGCTGGAGGGAGAAGTTATAGCAGTGCCGTTAGGTCAGATACTGGGGAGTTACATTTTAGCGCACTGGGGGCCTAGGGTGCCGGTAAGAATAATGCCCATTGGTACTGTGGATGTGCAAATTGATGACAGTTTTACACATGCCGGGATAAACCAAACCAGACATAAAATATATCTCGATTTTACCACTATGGTTAAGATCGCCATTCCCCTGGGAGGTGGGGAAGTAAAAGTGGCTACGCAGGTACCGGTAGCTGAAAGTGTAATAGTAGGCGAGGTTCCTGAAGTAGTGGCTGATTTCTCAGGTGGAATCTTCGGAATAGGTAACTAATGCTCGGGGAAGAAAATTTAATGGATCAATTTATATATATTATGTATAAATGTAATACTAGGGTGTCAAAATATGGTCATTAAATTTAAGCAGGCGGTAATAAATTTAAACCTTTTGGTAGAAATTTCATTTGCTTCTGTCGTCAAATTGTGATAAATTATATCTTGCGCCGCGGAAAGCGGTGGAAAAAAACAGCAAGCAAGTGGGAAGCAATTTCCACTTGAACTGAGAAGGAAAATTTGATATAATTTGAACTTGTCGACGCAAAATCGGCATTAACAAAAAAGCAAGCTGGGAAACAATTACCACTTGCCAAACAGTAACAAACCGAGTATAATTAATTCTTGTCGGCGCCAAACAGCGCTGGTAAAAAACGGTCTTTGAAAACTGAACAGTGACAATGGTTTTTTAAATAGAAACACCTCGTCAAGCGCGAGTAAAAGTAATAAGTGAGAAAGAGATTAAACTCTTTATATAAACTTTTTATGGAGAGTTTGATCCTGGCTCAGGACGAACGCTGGCGGCATGCTTAACACATGCAAGTCGAACGGGGTTGCTCATAGAAATCCTTCGGGATGGACATGAGTATACCTAGTGGCGGACGGGTGAGTAACGCGTGGATAACCTGCCCAAAAGACTGGGATAACACCGGGAAACCGGTGCTAATACCGGATAAGCTCTTTAATACA